>JAGQQS010000425.1 GCA_020426105.1 Planctomycetaceae bacterium | reverse complement strand
ATCGGTTAGAGCAGCGAACTCATAACTTTGCGGCAGTTTTTGCCGTTGTTCAGCTTTCCCTGTGTTTTACAGTCTCAAACGCACGTTGAGACAAACACGCGATTGACCCCAACCGACACTTTTGACCCCGCTTCGGTAGTCGCGACTACCGAAATGCAAAAAGCCAAGTCATTGGACTTGGCTTTGTCGATAATGGATACGACTCGCAAACGACGATTCAGTCTGCTTCACAGAGTTCCATGCTCTCCATATCGATCGCACTATTAGACAGGCGACTGTCTCGCAAAAACATCGTGATCGATTCAATTGTCTCGTCTTCATCATCAATTGGCGAATCAATATCTTCCACGCCCAACGCCATCATAATAGACTGATCTAGTCGCACAGTTGTCTTTGTAACGAACAGGTCGAACTGCCTGATCCGCTTTACGAGCCGTTTGAAACTTTTGATTTCAAAACCGACAAGCGAACGGTCAGCAACATCGAGAAACAGTGTAAAACGGCTATTCAATCTATTCGCGACAGTTCGAGTGTCTTTGGCGTAATAAATGAACGAGTCGGTGATCTCATCGAAGAATGGCGCCGGAGAAAACTCCGGGGTCTCGCCAGTCTCAATTAAACGGATTACGTCGCTGAGTGTGGCCATATTTCATTTCCAAACCTTACGTTGTGACTTGAGGGAAGTCCCGAACCGTCCGAGTCTACGTCTTCCCATCGCCATTTGCTAACAACAAAGTCAGCACTGGCGAATGCGAGAAAGATTTGTCCTTCAGGGAGTGTGATCAGATTGTCGAGTTTGTGATTCGTTGCAAATTGAAGCGTGGGAATGCCCGCAACGCAGTACAGACCTTCCGCACCCGCGCGGTTAAGATCTCGCCAGATCTTAAGCGGAGCTGCAACAATGTCCGGAATCAGGAAAGCGTCATAGAAATTTACCCAGTGCCTTTTCGACCAATTATGGTACATGGGATCACCAGCAACAGAATAGCTAACGACACCATTTGGGCCAACGCCAGGGAATCTTTCAAGCGCACTGACAGCGTGTGGCAGGTTGAGCATGTGTTTCGGTCCTTCGCCTGGCGGACTATAGGGATTCTCCTGATTCTGCGACATATTAAAAACCATTGCTGGATTTCATTCGAGAACGCGTACTTTGCTGCGGATTCTCAGAAAAGCAAGGTTCATAGATTGGCACTCGGAGCTGAATCTAGGAAGGGGATCTGATTCCGTCAACCAATCGGCACGAACTGCTGATTTACGGTTAGTTCGCTTCCCTATCGCCCTGATCCGTTGAAACGACCACAATCCTCCTGAGCGTCGCTGTGACGGCCTCCAGTTGCCGGAGTGCTAAACCCTGCAACGCCTCCTGCTGTGGCGTCAGCGTGTAACCAGGCGTGCTCATCGTTGTCCCTTTTCGAATTCGGCGAATGCCTTGTCAAGAAACGCCACGGCACGATTGGCCGCTTTCGAATCTACCGTATCGTCTGAGAAATCCTCGAGCCGCCTCAGTGCTTTCCAGGCCTGCTGCAGAACATCGAGTGCCTCTGTCTTCAAATCCGCGTCTGATATCGTTGCCAGTGCCATTGTACGAATCTCCGAATGGTGAACAGTGAAGAAAAGCCGCCTGAGTTTTCGCCGACGGCCCTGTGTGCGATTCAATGAATCACGATGTTGCTGGGATAGCTCAGACGATAATCCACGCCACCATCGCCAGACGTTTTCGACTTCCGCGCCGTGCGTCCGGAGTAGACTCGTTTCGTGTATTCTGTGACCGTCGCGTCAAACTCGATCAATTGGCCTTCCTGCAGCTCGCCAGCTTGAGCGAATCGTTGCCGCAGGGTAAACCATAGGTGATCGGCCAGGATGATTCCCTCAGCGTTCTGGATGTCCTCAAGGCAGAACGTCCGCACCGGGGGAAGTTGAACCGGTTTGATGCCGTATCGTGAAAAGCGTCCGCACACACGAGTGCGTTGCCCGTTGAATTGTGCCAGTGGTCTCATGTCATCGCTTTCAGTCGTGTTGTGGTCGGAAGATACGCCCGCCGGAACCAGCTCCCGGCGGGCATTGGATCGGCTGCGGAGCGTTACATTTCTTTTTCTTCAGCACTGTCCGCAACTAATTCCAGTTGGTACGCGACGGCTTTGAAGTCCTTCGAAAGCTTTCGGCACCGGATCCCCAGAACATCCAAATCGGATAGCGTCACGTCGGCACGGAATCGTTCCACGGCACGCAGCAACATATTGAGGTTGCGTTCGGCCTTCTCTTCTCGTGTCAGTTCAGGCGTCGAAGATTCGATCATGTTTAAGCACCTTGTGAGCCAGGTTATGAAAAGCGAACAGACATCCCCGCCTGCTCGCCTGTGAATCGTGGAAGGATGGCTCAAACTTCCTGCCACGAAGTTCTCATTGTTTTGATTGCCCCAGTAGGCCCCGCATCATCTGCAGCAGAACGCCTCTGGTCTTTTCATCCAGACTCTGGAACATCTGGTACGGGTCATCAGCCGCCACTGTCGCCGGAGTGATCCCGGCCCGGAGCTTGAAGCAGTCCGGCATAATCACGCGCGGCATTGTTTCTCTGAGCAGTTCATCCTGAACGACATAGGAATCCATCACGCCGAGTGACTTCCCGTGAACGATGGCACCGGCCGCGCCATTGGCCCGCGTCCACTGTGATATTGCCCGCTGCCGGACCTGTTTCGGCTTGAATACCGGAACGGCAGCCTGAGTGCAGTATTCGTTCAGGCGTTCGCGATGTGTCCGCACCTGGTGATCGTTCACCGGTCGGAACGTGTGGTCGATCTTGCGGAGCCACGGCCGCAACCATTCAGGAATTGGCCAGATATGTTGTTTCCCCGTTTTCGATGCCTGAAACGTGATGAATTCGGCGTTCTCGAATTCATTTGACTGGACCAGCGCCTGCAGCTTCATTGAATCGGCCAGCCGCGCCCCTGTCCATGTCGTGAGAACCAGCCACTGCTGCATGAACTCCGGAGCGATATTGAACACCGCCTCAATCGATTCCAACGGCGCTGGCTTCGGTCGTGGACGTGAACGCCGCAAACGCTTCCCGGACTCCGGCAGCTTGCCAGTGACGGACCGGCAGACGGTCGCCACGTCCGTTATAACTTTTTCGATCGTCACCCGGGACAGATTCGCCGCCAATGCTGCTTTCCTGAACGCAACGAAGTGTTCGGCCTGAACGTCTGCCGGGGCGATGTCTCCAAACAGGTTGTTTGTCTTCGTCCAGAATTGCCTGCAGTTGTGGGTCAGTGTCTTCGTGGTGAGTCCACCATCTGCGATATATTCCATTGCCGCAGTCATCAGCTTTGTAGGCTTGAACGATCGGCGACACTCCCGGCCCGGCATCAGGTTCTTACCCGTTGCCGCTCGAATGATCGTCCGAACATCGATCAGCAGTTTTTCCGTTGTGTTCGGCGACAATCCTTTGCGGTCTGCCAGTCGTCGATATTCGATCATGTGCCCGTCGTTCAAATCTTTCAGAGGAACGGCACCAATCAACGCTTCGAAGCGTCGGCAATGACTGATAAGCATCCGCTGGTCCGCACGGTCGCGTTCCGTTGCATACCGAATCGCAAATCGGGTCAACTCGGAATCTGCTTTGATCTTTGCGCGGCTCATTGGTCACCGCCTTTCGCGCCATTGCTGTGCCCGGGCGATTTCGGCCGCGGCAGATTATGCGCCGCCCTGTGTTCGTTCGTCAGTCGCGGATCCACGTATCGCTTCGTCATTTCGATGCCTGAGTGCCCCAGGTGACGCGATGCCGCTTCGATACCCACGGCCGCCGTCAAGTGCGTTGCTGACGTCCTCCGGAGCTTGTGGAAGGAATCCTTGCCGCTTGTGTACAGTCCGCAGCGTTCCAGAATTTTCCGATATGCTCCGTTCAATGCAGTGCTGGAATGTGGCCATGGAAACAGCAACGGGGATTCATGCTCAGACTTCGCGTTTTTCAGCATGTTCTCAATCGCGTCGCGGGTCTCTTCTGATACCTGGAATGTCTGGCTGACTCTGTGTTTCATGACTTCGGCTTCTGCCGTGATCTCCAGCCGCTCTGGTTTCCATCCAGTTCGCTGAATGCCACGCAGCGCCCGAATCCGCAGACCTGTGTCGTATGCCGTCAGAATCAACGCAGGAAAGTACAAACCTGGCGGATAGAGCATTCCTGTCTTCGGCGTGATCTGCTTTCGTGCCGCGGCAACAATCATTCCCAGCTGTTCCATCGTCCAGGCTTCAGGCAGTGCCCGATACTCTTTCAGCTTGTCGATGTCCGGCAGCGTATCGATCAGTTTTCTGCGGTTCGCGTATCGCCACAGTGACACCATGTGCCCGCGTGCCGAATTGGTTGTTGCCACTGACAGACCACTGACGTTGAGCATCCAATTGAGAAAGCCTGTGACGGCCTCTTCATTCAAGTCCGTCAGCATCGGATTGCGACCGAGGCATTTTCCGAACCGCACTATACTGTATCGCAGTTGCTCAACGCTGGCTTGTTTGGCGCCGATCATCCGTTTCGGAACGTACTGTTCCCGCCAGAACCGATAGAGTGATCCTTCCACGTCCATTTCCTCCGCCGCCAGTCCAGCGAGCACAACGGGGTGCGTCTCATGTGGGCGCCTGCCGTTCTGCTTCAAACATCGATCCTTGTACTTGTGCCGGACGATTCGCCGAATGTAAACGCAGATCGCTCTGGCGTTCTTCGGTGTCATTCCTTCGATGATGACGGCCCGCTGAAATCGATCGAGGATTCCTTCCGTCACGCAGTGCATCTGAATATCGCACGCTGACCACTGAACGAAACGTCGAACGGCTTTCTTGTATGCGTCCTGAGTGTTCTTTTCAGAGTTGCCGAGAACTTCGGGAAGGAACTCTGTCTCAAAGAACAGCGAAAGCGGTTTGCTGTAAGGTGCAACCATGGAAAACCCCTTGTGGACCGGGGTGAATACCAATCATCCGCGCAGCATCAACCACGATGCTGATACGGGGTCATCACTCGCTTGTCGGGAATCGACTTGCATTCGGTTTTGCGAGTGGCATCAGGCAGAGTACACTGCCCGGCAGCCATCGCCTTTCTAGCCAAAGGTGACTGGTCAGTAACGGTCATGGGGTCCAAGCCATGGCCGTTACGCTTTTCAGTCTGCCCGAAATCAGCCCCGGCGTCAAGTGATGCCGCTGGCCGCTATCGAATCGCCACCGGCGTTCAATTCTGGAACGGTTTCCCGCACCATGAGTTTTCACCGGCCTGAATGTTTTGTTCCACCATCGAAACCAGAACCGCAGCCGCTTCAATCTGGTCCTCTGGTTCGCCGGTTTCAATAATCCGCATCATGGCAGCAACCGCCTTCGCGCGGTCTTCAGCAGTGATCGGGAATGGTTCAGGTTTCTGCATGGTTTTCACCGTAAGAATTTCTGAGGGACTGGCCCCGGGTTCGTATCTTTGGTTGACTTGTAGTCTCGAAACTCGCTACGCGCGGTCCTGTGCGATTTGGCAGCGTGAATGGCCGCTGAAAACAAAAAAAACTGTCATCCTGGTGGCGGTGTATGTGGTAACGGTGGTAAGGCGCAAGGGGGACCCGTTCGAAGTTCTCAGTCTTCACCGGCTTCAGCCCGTTCAGCTTGAATGCGTCGGGCGACTGTCAACGCGAGTTCTCTGCCATCAACGGACTGCTGCTGACCGCTCACGTTGTTCTGAATCGCCACAGTCGGCCCCTGCTGTTCGCTGGTCGGCTTTCCGAGCAACCGACTTAACAGAAGTTCGGCCGCCTTCAAATCGCCCTCTAAAGCCATGTCCAACAACTTTTCAGTGAGTTGCTTCATCTTCTTTTCGGTCACACATTTGAGCATGACAGAACGTAGTTTGTTGACCTTACCCGCAAACGGGTTTCCACTTCCACCTGGGTTACCCACTGCAAACGTGCCATCTTTCTTGCGTCCGTTTGTTGTCGGAAGTGCCATCACATTCCTTCCCGCAATAAAGCCGCCTGCCCTGGCAACGCACCAAAACAGGACGGCCCTTTCCATAGGCGACGAAATCAGATCGCCTCTGGCTTCAATAGTTCGCTGAACGCTGCGTTGTGGCGTGCCTGAATTTCATCGAGACGTCGCTTAGCTTCTGATTCATCTGCAAGCATTTTCTTGAACCCCGCTTGCATCGCTGGCAGGTTTTCGATGTCTGATGTCGCAGCTTGTTCACCGCGGTTCTCAACGACTTCAATCCATCGCCTTCGATCCTGTACAGCCTTTGACAAAGGTTCCAGGTCTTTGCGTGCCGCCTCAAGTTCCGATTCGATTGGGCCAAGCACGGCTGCTCTCGTAGCCTTACCCGCCGTCTGGATCAGTCGGCTGCGAGCGTCCGCCCCTGTTGCCATCGCGCTGCGTGTTGCGTGAATTTTTTGTTCCAAAGGAAGTTGCTTTTTCTGGTGAGCCTCAATCAGTGCCTCCAGTGCTTTCTCAGATTCTGCCAGTTGCTGCTGCAGCCCGGAATAACCTGCTTCTGCCCTTTCCCCGGCCGCGACTTCCTCCGCCCATGCCCGCCGCCGCGTCAACAATTCGCACGCCTCAACCAGTTGTTCGGGAGTCTTCCGCAGGCGTTCCAGTCCCGTCAGAATTTCGTCCGCATCCACCGTTTTTTCATCCGTAACATCCGCCACGAACTGTGCCCAGCTTGCAACGTTTTGCACTTCGCGTTGTGAACGCCGCGCGGTCAACTTCTCCAAAATCGATTTCATCTCATTTGCCTTTTCATAGGAACTGAACTAAGTGACCGGACAACATCGTCCGTCCACAACTTTTGAAACTTTGCAGGCATCGGCCTGCCCAGTGCTTCCGATAGTGGCAGCCAGCTCATGGCGCAACATTCGTCATCAAGTGCCGCCGCGTATTCTTCCGCAGAACTCAATCCGTAGGTTTCGTGGCAGAACGCCAGATCCAACGACACCCAGTGCCCTCGTGACCGCATCCGATGGCCGATGTGACACAATGCCCGGATGAATCGCCAATCGTGCCCGGTCCACAGTATTGCCCCTGCATGTGACTGCCATTCCCGCCACGGCACTTGGACCAGAGCCCGCAGTTCTTCGTTGTCATCCTCAGGGCAAATCTCTGCCGTGACTGCGCTGGTCACAATGTGACTGGCTTCATGCAGAACAATAGAATCGAACAGCATCGCAGCGCCGTCTGGCTGATATTTTCCTGAGCGCAAATCGTCATCGACAACCGCGATTGCTGGTAACGGTCCCACGTATTGTTCTGGCATGGATTCGCGAACCAGTGCCGAAAGTCCGACAGCCGTCAGACCGGCAAGTCTGCCATGACACTGCAATCCCAGTTCACTGCTGAACGCGATATAAACCTGCTCTTCCAGAATTCTGGCGAGCAACTTCCGCGTCTGATCCCGGCGTTTGTTCAGGTCGAGGGAATAAATCACCGTCCTGCCCCTTCGATAAAAAACGGCGTTTCAACCGCCTTGCTGCTTTCAACAGTTGCGTGCCAAAGTCTGGCACCAGTCGCCCGGCCTGCGACGTAGGAACATTCCTGGCGAGCGTTGCAGTGTCCGCAGATGAAGACAGCAACCTCAGTTGCGGCAGCTGCCAAAATTTCAGATGTGAGTTGCAGTTCTGCTTTGCAGGATTCGCATTGAACTTTTTTCATGGTGATATTTCTTTTCAAAAAAGCTTTGTCGGAGTAACGCGCCGTGAGAATCAACGCCCCGCCTGCAGGTCTTCAATCCACCGCTGGACAGCCTGCTCGTCAAATCGAATATCGCCGGTCGGGAGCCTGATGAATGGAATCTCATTTCGTTCGACCATCGCTTGAACGTCTCGCCGCGACAGATTGAGCCTGCTGCTCAGTCCGGTCTCAGTCAGCAGTCTGGTTTTACTTTCCATGTTTTGCCCCCTCCGTACCGATCCTATCTTTTGTCCCCGCTGCCGTGTTCGATAATTTTTGGCTGTGCAGTGATTGGCCGAGTTTGGCGGAGTTCAGGACACCGATGTCGATCAGATATTCCGCCGGACATTCCGTCAACGGGATCCGGAAACGTCGCCCGATCTTCACGACACCCGGGATCTGTTCCAAAAACTCTGCGGCGCGACGATTGCCGATGCCGAACATCTCCGCGATTTCGCCCAGTTCGAGGGGTTTTGTTTTTAAGCTGCAGAGCAACAGCGCTGCCTGGTCCTGATCCGTCATTCGGTTGCCCCCTGACAAGCGGCATGGTTCGCAAGATGTGTCTCGTAATCGCCTGCCGAGACATCCACGTGCCGGCCGTCAGCAGCCACGATCGATGGCCTCAGGTCCGCACGTAATCGCGTCAACCGTTCACGCGGTGTCCATGTCGATTGAATCTCAAGACATGCCGCGGCGATTTCGTCGGGTGATGGGTCGCGTCTTGTGGCTGTCATGTCAAGTTTCCATCTGATTCAAAATGAAACGCGTCATCTGCCATTGGCGTGTAGTTCTCAAATCGCGTGAATTCTTTTCTGAAGATCATGCGAACAATTCCCGTATCTACAGACCGCCCCTTGCGAATCAGGATTTCTGCCTCTCCTGGCCTGTCTTCAATGTCCCATTGGTCCGGCCTGTGAATCATCAGCACCAGGTCCGCGTCGTGACTCAACGCTGCTGACTCACGCAAGTCCGAAAGTCGTGGACGCTTGTCGTCTCGATGATCAGGCCCGCGGTTCAGTTGAGCCAACACGATCACGGGAATATGCAGATCAGCCGCAAGCCCCTTTAGACTCGCTGAGACAGTCGCAACTTCCCGCTCCCTGGTATGTCCAGTCGCCTGAATCAATTGCGCGTAGTCCACAATCAGGAGCGATAACGCTTGCCTGCGATGTGTTGCACGGATACTGCAAGTCAGAGAGTTTAGATTTCGATTGTTGTCGATGACAAAAATCGGCAGCGTTGCGGCCTGCTCTACTGCTGTTCGCCATCGCTGTTTTTCGTGCTCATCCAGAAGTTGCCGACGAACACAAACAGGGTGGATTGTAGAGAACACCGCCGCGGCCCGTTCGTGTAGCTCCTGCGTCTGCATTTCCGCAGACACGATACAAACCCTCCCGCCTGCAATTGCGATATTCAGCCCGATACACAACCCGAACGCTGATTTTCCTCCACCAGTTCCACCCGCAACGACAATCAGGTTCCCGGGGCGAAGTCCGCCAAGTGCCGAATCCAGATCGCAGAATCCTGTCGCAAGTCCCGTCGGCCGCTGCCCCTCCATTTCTGCGATCAGATCCGCAGTCGTATCGGCAAACGTCTTGATTCCATTCGTCGCATCTTTCGTCAACGCGATCAGCCGCGCCTGATGCTGAGATTCTGCCTCCTGCCAATCAACACCCCGATCAATGTCACACAGCATGGTTTCGACGCTGACGCGATGCTGCTGCGTCCGCCATGAATCTATGATCTTCCCGGCGTAGTGCTTTACGCTGGCCCCTGTGCGTGTTTCTGTGCGTGCTATTTCGAGTCTGTCGGCGTGAGACACCAGTTGCTGCATGTTCATGCCGGACGATGTCAGGACGCTGAGTAGGTCAACAGTGTTGATAGATTCGCCCTTCTGCCGCTGCGAGTACATCGCGTCGAACAGGATCCGATTGTCCGTGTACTGAAAATGATCTGGACGCAGCCCGATCTCAATCACATCATCACAAGCCCAGTCCAGGCCTATGACTTCGGATATCAAAATATCTTCGGTCGTGCGGTTGATTGCTTCCATCATGCTTGCGCCTCCCATGCGTTTTCAAAATCTGTGCGAATCTGTTTTTCTGTGAACTGATCTTTGTTCCGGATCCGTTGCCAGCCGACTTTGGTGGCAACCCTCCACGCCTTCTCCCCGATGAATGCCCGCAGCGCTGCGCGATCTGTCTCGTAATCGTGCTTCCGGAGCCCAGTGAATACGCGATTGAGCGCCTCGCCTGCGCCCAGTGAGGATCCGGGCGCCTTACCGTCCTGTTTTCCGTCCGGACGAAACAAACCCTGCCACCCCTGGCTTATGGATTTCTCGATCGCCTGCACGGCCGCGTCGGATCCCCACGATTCGAGTTTCGCAAGTTGCTTCGATATGGTGGACGGCGTCAGCTTCTTTTTGATCTCTTTGCGGAACTGGATCCACTCATCCCACGCAGCCGCGAATTTTTCGTTGTCCAGAGATTCAGGGAAGGAAAACGCCTTGGATGTTCCTTGTATATTCTTTGGATCTTCCTGTAGGACGCTGGTGTCCTGGGTTTTAGGACGCTGGTGTCCTACCCCTGAGGACGCTGGTGTCCTACCTTCATCGTCAAGGTAGGACGCTGGTGTCCTACCTTCAGGACGTTGAACTGTCTTCAATTTGTTAAAATCGATGGCGTAGTGACGCATCCCGAATCCGTTTCCGCCCCTCCATTCACTCACGACAATCCCGGCTTCATTGAGCCGCTGGAGACTCCTGCGAATTGACCGCGGGTGTACGCCGATTTCGTCCGCCAATGTCTCCTGTTTGCAGTAGGCCGAGCCGTTGTCGCCCTGGTAAAGAAACAACGTCAGCAGGACGTGACGGTCCTCAGGCTTAAGATTCGTTCCGCGAATCAATCGCCACCGGTCTGCGGGTGAATCATCGGCCACAGTCGCGGCCCTCCCGCTCTGCGATCATGCGCCGGAGTATTTCCAGCTGTCGCCGCCTGGATCGCATCTGACGCGATATCTGAGCCTCTGTGAGCGGTACCTGCAATTGGCCTCGCTTGTCCGCTGGTTGCAAATACTCATCTGCGGTATTGTCGTCATCTGGTTTCGTGAGTATCATTTCCGGATCGCTCCGTCTGCTGAGTGAGCCGCCCCTGCCCAGGGCGGTTATGTTGTTGCTGTGAAAATCAGACTTCTCGAAAAGCCACGTTGATCGTTCCCACGGTTAACGTGGTTTTTTATTTGTGCCGAGGAATGCGGCGAGTTCAACGTAGATTTCGGATAGCTCCTGCACGCTGCCTGGTTCCTCGTGTTCCGCATCCGTCCAGAAAGTCGAAGGAACTTCTTTCAGCGATTGCAGCCACGCCAGGGCCTGCCCTCGCATCTGTTTGATTATGCCAAACGGCGTAGGCGTCTCAGTGATTTCCTGTTGCTGCTTTTCCGCCTTGCGACGTTCAACGCCACGATCCTCGTCACAAATCGACTTCACGAGAGCGGCTGTCAACTTTTCGCCGTTCTCGACTCGCTTTGCAATTTTCCTCCCGAGTCTTTTTTGATCGGCTGTAGAAAAGTCACTGTGTGTCAATGGTCGGATTGCTGCCTCTGTCCAACCGCCAGACTCTACACGTGTAGAGTTCAAATCAGGGAGCAACATGCGTACTCGTTTCGCTGCGATCAGCTTCCACGCGTAGGCACGTTTGATTCCCAACGGTTCACGTG
>JAGQQS010000424.1 GCA_020426105.1 Planctomycetaceae bacterium | reverse complement strand
TTATCGACGTGGCTCGGCCACCGTAACCTGGGTTTCCTTCACTTCGCTGCCGCGTTTAAATCGAACGTGCAATGTGTCTCCGGGGCTTGAAGCAATCAGAATATCGATTAATGATTGATAGCCGGTGACCGTCGAATCGTCGATCTGAGTGATGATGTCGCCCGTCTGAAGTCCCGCGGCTGCTGCAGGTGAAGCACTAATGACTGTTTGAATCAGGATGCCATCCGCGCCGCTGGCAGCCAGATCAGGCTGGATCCCAAATAATGGTGCTCGCCCGGCAGCGCGACGATTTCGCGGCCGGGTTGAAACAAACGTCGGTGGCTTTTCAAGCCCATCGATGCCTCGCAACAACTGCTCCGAATAGTCAATCACGGAGACGACGCCTTCGATATTGAGCGTCTCAAAATCGTCATCCGGCGTGTGGTAGATCGATGTCATGCCGGTGAAACAGAACATCACCGGGATGTCTTTTTGATAAAATGGCAGATGATCGCTTCCCGCCAGCGCATCATCCACGATCCTGATATTGATGGGTGTCACTTCATCGGCATGTCGGGCGATTTCACGGAATTCGGCTGCGGTGCCTACGCCGCAGACTTCGACCAGATTGTTTCTGAGGTTCCCGATCATGTCAAAATTGACCATGGTGATCGTATCAGCAAGTGGAACGACCGGATGCTTGACGTAATAGTTGCTGCCAATCAGGCCCCGTTCTTCACCGGAGAAGCAAATGAAGACCATGCGATGTTTTGGCTTCGGTCCGGATGAAAACCTGCGGGCCAGTTCCAGGACCGCAGCTGTACCTGAAGCATTGTCATCGGCACCGTTGTGAATTTCTCCTTCGCGATTCCGGGCGTTCGACCCGAATTTGCCGTATCCGATATGGTCGTAGTGGCCGCCAATGACGATCGCCTCACTGGCATGGGGGCCTTCGCCCTCAATCACTCCAATCAGATTATGGGCGGTGACGGCGTCTGCCTTGAACCGGGTTGTAACCTCGGCGGTCCACCCCGTCAGTGCCTGTGAGACAGGCTTAAGGTCAGCATCAATAGACTTGGCGACGGACTTCAGGCTGGACAACGACTTTCCGTTCGAAGTCGTCAGGGGAGTGTGGCTCAAGACCTGATCAATAATCCTCTGTTTGACGTGCACAAACGGCAGGGACTTGCCTTCGTTTCCGAACCCCGAAGGGGTGGCCAGTTCATCGGTTTCAGATGTCGGGGAACTGGAATCATCGTTCACAAACAGGACAGCAGCTGCATTCGCTTCGGTCAGCAGTTCCAGCTTGCGGTCAATATATGCGTTTGGACTGGTGGCTTTTCCCAGAAACGCCCCGCCGTCATAGTCCTGAGGTTCCCGGCGTATCACGACGACAACTTTGCCCGCAACATCCACATTGGAAAAATCATCATACTGGAATTCATCAGATCGAATGCCGTATCCCAGAAAAACAAGCTCGCCCCTTGCTTCGCCATTCGCCCCGCGACGAATCGGCTGAAACTCATCGCCCAGTTTCAATTCGTGCACGGTGCCGTCCGGTGCGGTCAGTCTGACGTGTGTTGTGTCGTCGATAACGACGCCCCCCAGCGGTACTTCGAAGGACTGTCGATACGAATTCTGCGGCAGCACCGGGATCAATCCGAATTTTTCGTACTCGGCGATGATTCGATCGGCGGATCGCTCGATGCCCTTTGTCTCGACGCCGCGACCTTCCTGATCGTCCGAAGCGAGGAATTCAAGATCGCTCCGGACACGCGACACAATCGCATTTCGGTTGAGTTCTTCTGCTGCCAGCAGCGAACCGGTAGTCAGAACGGCCAACTGCCACAGGCTGACGGCCAATACGCAACGCGACGAAATACGCATGCGTTTTCCTTCGACAAAGAGGGGCACGTTATTGGGAAGTGGACTGCGGATCGAATGTTTGGTCACAGTCAGAAACAGTGGAGAGGCCTCCCAACGGATTAGGAGTACTGGCTCATCCAGGGTTGTCCGAATTCTCACGAATCCGGCTACACGAGATCCAGTTGTGACAGAGCGCTATGGTCGATGTTGACTGGCCGGGAAAATAAGAATCCCTAACAAAACCTCCGCCGCTCACGCAGGTTTTGTTAGGGGTTCTAAAACGGGGGCGAGAAAGGACGACCTTCCTGCCCCCGATCAATTCCTGCCTAATACCATCGGTACAAATGCTTAACCTTTCGCGGCGGCAAAGCGACGAGCCACTTCGGGCCAGTTCACGACATTCCAGAATGCGGAGACGTAGTCGGGACGGCGATTCTGGTAGTGCAGATAGTAGGCATGTTCCCAGACATCCAGACCGAGAATAGGAGTTCGCCCGTCGGACAATGGGGTGTCCTGATTGGCTGAACTCTCCACGACAAGCGAACCGTCCGCCTTCACGCTGAGCCACGCCCAGCCGCTTCCGAATCTCGTTGCTGCAGCTTTGGCGAACTGTTCCTTGAAGGCATCAAATCCACCGCAAGCCGTGGTGATCGCTGCTGCCAGATCGCCAGTTGGAGCTCCGCCTCCGTTCGGTGACATGACGGTCCAGAACAAAGAATGGTTCGCATGGCCGCCGCCGTTATTCCGGACAGCCGTGCGAATGGCTTCGGGTACCGTATTTAATTCTCGCATCAGATCATCGATCGGCTTATCGGCCAGCGGCGATCCTTCGAGTGCTTTATTGACATTGGTGATATACGCCTGATGGTGCTTGCCATGGTGGATCTCCATCGTGCGAGCGTCAACATGGGGTTCCAGGGCATTGAATGCATATGGCAGAGCGGGCAGTGTGTATGGCATGGTAAAGTGGTCTCCTTCTGGATGACGGGCGGCTGTCTTTCAACGGGCAAACGACAACCTTGACAGCGTAAGGTTCAAACAACGCCCGTGATGGTAACGGTTCAGACTGTGACATTCTAGGCAGGCCACCGCGACGCTCAACCACTTCTATCTGTTTAAGCCTCAATTCCACGTGTTAACGGGAGGGCTGCGGGACATTTTAGTGTCTCAATGGCGGCCTCCGCTGCGTTTGCCACCGTGTTAAATTGTGCTTTTTTCCCGAATTCACGTGACGGGCTCACTGAAATTATTTACACTAAATTGTCTGCGCTCTGTCGCCATCGACGGCGAATGCTCTCCCAAACTCTATTTCAGGAGTCTGCTATGCTTGTGATCCCCGGTCGATACGCAAAGGACACGTGCGATGGTTTCTCACGTCGT
Source organism: Planctomycetaceae bacterium (assembly GCA_020426105.1). Lineage (GTDB taxonomy): Bacteria > Planctomycetota > Planctomycetia > Planctomycetales > Planctomycetaceae > SXXK01. The sequence goes on along the minus strand of JAGQQS010000424.1, from coordinate 4,799 downwards.
GCGATTCTGCGTGTGGGCAGTTCGGCACTGGCAGGGCTGAGCCTTTCGACGCTCCTTGAAAATGCGGCGCATGGAAATGACGTAAGTGCCGAGGAAGCTCGCTATGGAGGGAAAGGATTCGGAGCAGCGAAAAGTGTGATTATGCTCTACCTGCAGGGCGGACCAAGTCACCTGGATCTCTGGGATCCAAAGTCAGGTGTGCCGGACAATGTGAAGAGCATGTTCAGTCCAATCGACACCACGATTCCCGGAGTTCAGTTCACCGAGCTCCTTCCAAAGCTGGCTCAGCAGATTCACCGGGCAACGTTAATTCGTTCGCTGAGTTATACACCGATCGGCCTGTTTAATCACACCGCTGCGATCTATCAGATGCTCACGGGTTACACGGCCGACAACGTCAGCCCTTCCGGTCAGCTGGAACCACCAAGCCCCAAAGATTTCCCGAACTTTGGCTCAAACATTGTTAAGTTGAAGCCTCTGCAGAAACCGATGCTGCCCTTTGTCATGATGCCGCGTCCCCTGCAGGAAAGCAATGTGATCGGCAAAGCAGGGACAGCAGGATTTCTGGGGCGCGCGTACGATCCTTATTACCTGTATCCTTCCGGCGATGACATGGACATGGCCAAGATGGATCGAATCAAGGTGGATGACCTGACACTGCGGCAGGATGTCCCGCTTGATCGTCTGCAGCGTCGGGCTTCACTGCGGGACACTGTCAACGCCGGCATGAAGACACTTGATCGAGCCGTAGATCAGTACGCGTTGAATGAATACTACGACAAAGCACTGGGGCTCGTCCTGTCCGGTCAGGCACGCGAAGCGTTTAATCTCAGCGCGGAGTCTGACGAGCTTCGTGAAAAATACGGGAAGAACACGTTTGGCCAAAGTTGCCTGCTGGCCCGACGCCTGGTGGAAGCAGGGACTCGCGTGGTTGAAGTAAACTGGCCGAAGATTGCTAACAGCGACAATCACTCCTGGGATGTTCACTCGGGGCTTTCCACACGCATGAAGACGCAGTCTGCCCCAATGCTGGACGCTGCTTTGGCGACATTGCTGGAAGATCTGGACGAACGCGGTCTGCTGAAAGAAACTCTGGTTGTCGCCGTAGGGGAATTCGGTCGCAGCCCGAAACGCGGCGTGAGCACTTCCGGTAACAGTAACAGCGATGACGGTCGCGATCACTGGCCATATTGCTACACCGGTGTCGTCGCGGGAGGCGGCATGAAGCGCGGTTATGCTCACGGTAAGTCTGATGAAACCGCCTCGGCCCCGGCCGAAAATCCAGTGCATCCGGGAGAACTGCTGGCGTCGATTTACCACGCCGTCGGACTTTATCCGCGTCGAACGGTATTGAATCATCTCAATCAGCCACGCGAAATGGTCAAGTACGACGCGGCGATGGATCTGTTCGTTTAAAATTGCCGATGATGCGCAGCAGGCTTTTAGCCCCCCTCGCAAAAAGCCTGCGCGCCGTAAAGGTTTTGTTAACGGTTCTTATTCATCGTCAGCAGCCTGTAACCACGGATTCTTTGCCAGAAACTGTTCACGCCAGTGATAGTGATCCAGCAGCCCGTTGGTATCGCGGTTCAGCAGTCGCAACGCCGCATACAGCGCTTCGATCGTCGCGAGTCCTTCGTCCGGGTCGGCGTAGACTTCTGACTTGCGTGGATACGCCGTCTGTACCCGAGGCAAAGATCGAACTTCGACATGCTGATAGAACGGTTCCATCCGAGCCGCCAGGCGCCACGTACCGTCCAGCAGCAACAGGCCGCGGTTACAATCGGCCTCCGAAATAATCGGACCTCCGATTCCAAGTCGCACATAATTTGTCATATCAACCGGTACGGGATGGGGAAACGTACAGAACACGAATCCCTTACGATCGCGCAGTGGTTCAACGGAACATTTGCTCCGCCGCTCTCGCGGATGGACCACGATCACCGTTGGCGGCACAAAGATGCCGTCGGAACCCGTCAAATTCGGGACTTCCTCATCTTCACGCATAACAATCACTCGTTGCGGATTTTCTCAATTTCTGCGGTCAAATCCGCGATTTCCTTCTCCAGACGGGGAATTTCCCGAGGATCATCCGGCTGATTTCTGGCTGCTTTCAGCAAATCCCGCAATCGCTGAATTTTGTTCTTTGCCGCTTCGATCTGCTTCTGCTGTTTCTTGTTTAACGCCATTTGGCTCTAATCCCCCCGATCTATATGTGTGACGATACTCCGGTGCCGACAGCCCGTACTCAGTCACAGTCAGCTGTCGGCCTGCTCCTCAGGAGCGGCAGCTTATCGAAGTTTTGTCCTGTTGCGAACAATGACCGACCATTCCAGAGAACTTGTTCGATTACTTCGTGAATCGGTTCTGTCAACCAGCCTCCGAAAAGCGGTGTTCAGCTCTCCCGGGACAGACAAAGAACTGATCCGCCGCATCGATGTTCGCCCGATCGAACTTCAGGGTAAAATCAAGTTTCAATTTACGCTGCAGACCGAGACACAGCAGACACATCGGAATCTGAACGCTCAGGCAACCGTGGCAGAAATGATCCGCCTTTGCCAGCAGGTCTATCGTAACGTTCGGCTCGTCACGGATGCTGCAACCACCGAAGCTCGCACGGCAAAAAAAGGGGGTTGGTTCCTGAAGACACGTGCCACGGCAAAGGCGACCACGACTTCCGCTGCCGACAACAGCGTGCCCGCGAATGTGCCGCTGTCGCATAATCGTGTCCGCAACTATCTGATCCCGGAGGGCGTGCCTTGCCCGTTCCTGATTCACACCGGAGTCATGTCGCGAGACGGCAGTGTTCGGGCTCAGTTTGCCCGCAAGTTTCGCCAGATCAATCGCTTTTTGGAATTCATTCACGACATCGTGGACGATCTGCCTTCAGATCGACAACTGCAAATCGTCGATTTCGGGTGCGGCAAAAGTTATCTGACGTTTGCCACGCACTATCTATTCTCCACAATTCTCAACCGGAGTTGTTATATCGTCGGCCTCGATCGACGCAGTGATGTGATCCAGAGCTGCCGCGACATCGTTTCGAGCCTGTCGTTGACGAATCTGGAATTTCACGTCGGAGACATCGCCGGATTTCAGCCGGGCGGTCCGGTGGACCTGATGATATCGCTGCACGCCTGCGATACCGCGACCGACGATGCTCTCGCACAGGCGATCGCATGGAAATGTTCCGCAATTCTCGCCGTGCCCTGTTGTCAGCATGAACTCAATGATCAGCTTGGCGAATCAGCACTGTCGCCGATGACGACCTGGGGCATCACAAAGGATCGTTTCGCTGCAATTGCCACCGACACGATGCGGGCCTCACTGCTGGTCGCGTCTGGTTATCACACGCAGGTTATGGAGTTCATTGATATTGAACACACGCCGAAGAATCTGCTGATTCGTGCGACTCGAAGGACGTCCGGCAGCACCGGCGCGAAAACCGCAGCTGCAAAGGCTCTCACGGATGCCCGACAGCTCCGGCGACAGCTTGGAACAGAACCTTTAGCCCTGGAACGCCGATTAAATGAACTTGGTTTAATTGCCACCCCGAACGAACAACAGCAACCTGAGAATGAGGCCGACAAACCTGCTCACGCAGAGGATTCCAGCCAATGACAAAGACACTCATCACGCTTTGCACGTACAATGAATGTGAAAATATCGCATTGCTTGTTCCGGAACTCCACACCGTCGCACCGGCCGCCACCATTCTGATCATTGACGACAATTCGCCGGATGGCACAGGGCGGCTCGCTGACCGGCTTTCCGCGGCGGATTCCCGGGTGCAGGTGCTGCACCGCGCCGGAAAAATGGGCCTTGGTACCGCGACGCTCGCTGGCTTCCACTACGCAATCGAAAATCAGTTTGATTTCGTCGTAAATCTGGATGCAGACTTCAGCCACAATCCAAAGTATATTCCGGAACTCATGGCATGCATGTCGCAATATGACGTCGCGATTGCGTCTCGCTATGTTCGGGGAGGAGGCGTTGCCGGCTGGACGGCCGTGCGAAAACTGATGAGTCAATCGATCAATTTCTGGGCCAGATTGTGTCTTGGGCTTTCGACTCAGGACAACAGTGGCAGCTTTCGGTGTTATCGAGTCAGCAAGCTTGCAGAGATTGACTGGTCGTTGACGATTGCCAAAGGTTATGCATTTCAGGAAGAAGTTCTGTACCGTTGCCAGCGCGTCCGATGCCGTATGTTTGAGATTCCGATCATCTTTGAGGACCGTCGATTTGGGACGACAAAAATTAATCTCGGTGAATGCCTCACGGCAGGCTGGGTCATTTTTGCCCTCGGAGTCCAGCGGCTGTTTCGGTGCCGTGTAAAACGAATTCAGTCCGATGGCTCGCAGGACTAACCTTCCGCGCTGACAGAGCACCAGTTTGACCAGCGAACTCGGGGAAAAAGGCTGACATGTGAGCCTCGCAGGATTATACTTTCGGTTGTCCTGTGGTCATTTGCCGGTCACGGAAGGTGGAAAGAACATGAATCCTGTCACAGTTCCGCTCGAAATTGATTACCCTGAATCCGATGGAAAACCGATGGGTGAGACCGAGTTGCATCGTAACTGGACCATTCGGATTCTGGAGATTCTCCAGCAACGATACCGCGGTCAGTCGGTGTATGTGGCGAGCGACCTGCTGTTGTACTACGAAGAAGGGTCGCCGACAAAATTTGTTGTTCCGGACTGCTTTGTCGTGCGGAATTGTGCCACGCATCTGCGTCGGACGTTTCAGACATGGAAAGAGGGGCGTGTGCCGGATGTCGTGATCGAAGTGACGTCGCGAAGCAC
>JAGQQS010000423.1 GCA_020426105.1 Planctomycetaceae bacterium | reverse complement strand
ACCTGCTGATTCTGGACGGGATGCCGCGGAATGTGCGTCAGGTGGAAATGATTCGGGAGCATCTCGAGATCCATCGCCTGATATATCTGAAGTGTTCTGATGAGGAAGACATGATCCACAGAATTCGTCGTCGAGCGATTCGCGAAAACCGTACGGATGATGCCAACGAGACGATTATTCGCCGTCGGTTTGATGTCTATCGTGAAGTGACGGCCCCGGTATTGCAGCAGTACGATCCGTCGGTAATTCATGAAGTGGACGCCAACGGTTCGCCCTCGGAAGTTGTCTGCTCCATCCTGAACTGCCTGATACCGATTCAGAATGAACTGTTTGAGGCCAATCGTCGCGAAGAAGAAATGCTGAATTCCTGAATCAGGAGCAGCCCTTCACACGAACATCGACTCTTCCGCGTCAATCTCCCAGTTCAACTTTCATAAACCAAAGTCGGCTGCGGTCACCGGTGAGGCGGACCTGGTCCAGGAGAACACGGATATCAGGATCGTAGTGGACGGTCACGCGTTTGCTGCCGTGACTGATGAGGTATGGTTGCTGGATATCGAAATCCGGGATTTCAGGGGACAACAGGACGGTGCAGTGGTCGCCTGGCAGAGCGTCCACAGCAAAGTGCTTGTTCTTACGTCGAGCTTTGAGTCTGGCAGGACGAAATCCGCTGTCGTTGTACCGGCTGGGAGCATCGAGTTTTGTAAACTGCGACGGAATGGACTCGAGTTGCACCCATGACCAGCTGAGGTCTGTACTCCGGAGGATATCCGCATGGATATTTTCCGGGAATCGCTCGCGTCGATGAACTGCCATCCAGGCGAAAACGTCGTCGGACTCTTCAAAATAGATTTCCGGACCACGATTCAGATATTTCACGATCATCGCGTCACAAAACTGATGGCTTTCATCGGAACGCTTCAGCAGTTTTGTCAGAAGTATTCCTGCCCGTTCATACCAGCCGCCCTGAGCATCGCCGATAACGACATACCACGGCACGTTCACCGCGTTCCAGACAGTCCACTGCAGATGTTTGCGCCCCAGCCCGCAAATTGAGACCACTCCGGCAAACAGATCGGGGTGTGACGTTGCCATGTCCATCGCAATCTCACCGCCAATTCCGTGGCCGGCGATAAATACGCGATCATCGTCAATCCGCAGGCCCAGTTTCAGACGCCGCAGGAAATTCAGAAATCGGGTATGTTCTGCAGCGGATGCTCCGTACTCGATTGAACCGTCTGCAGAGAGCTGGGGTACGACGACAATCGTGCCGGTTTGTTCTGCCTGCGACTGATACCACTTTAAGTAGGTCTCCGGGTTCGTGAACTCACCAGGAAATGCAATCACCAGCGGATACTGTCGCGATTCATGGTATTCAGGCGGCACAATTCCGATCGCACCGGCAGAATCATCCGTTGCCTCAATCTGAAACTTACCCGCGGCATCTGCCTGTTCGGACACTACAGAAATCGGCAGCGGCGACGCGGTATTTCGCACAATGGCAGCAACGCGATTGGCACTCACGCCTTCCTGTTTGATCACGCGATCCACCAGATCACGTCGCACTTCGATTTCATCGTCATCTGTGGTCAGGAAATCAAGAATCAGCAGCCTCGCCTCAAACAGCGCCAGCGTCTCCGTAAGATTCTGAACCGCATATTCTGCTCCCATCAACCAGCCTGACAACGCAAGAGCCAGTTTGCTGTCTGCCGGCACATCGTTGGCATCGGCGATCAGTTCATAGGCCGCCAGTCGGTCGATCGTATCGGCATCGAGCTGAGCCACAACGTTTCGAGCGGCCTGTTGAGCCTGCTGGCGAACGACCGCATCATCAATGGATCCCGCCAGTTCCGGAAGCGTGAGACGAATGGAAGCCATGCGTCTTTCGATGTCGTCGTAATATTTCACGATCTGACCGACGCGAACGAGCGTTTCCGGAGTCAGATTATTCTGGGGATGAACCCGTGCTCCGTTGGCGGCCAGACGATGCTGTCCCGCAGCACGCCGCGCTTCAAAAATGGACGTAAACTGCCTCGCCAGAGCTTCGCGAATTTGCTGTTGATAGTCGACAATCATCAGCTGCGGAAAGTCTGCGCGCACGGAGTCCAGGATGGCTGCCGCTTCCGGGACACGCTTGCCTTTGATCAGCATCCGGATGAGTTCCAGTCGTCGGAACGCATTTGTCTGGAATTCGGGGACCTGCTGCAGAATGCTGACAAGCTGATCGGGAGGAATGGCGTCAAAACCAATGGCGTAGTTCCAGCGATGCGTCAGTGATCTGACTTCAGCGAACAATTCATTTACCGCAGTGATCCCGACACTGATTTTCTCTTCATCGCCATTGGGCAGGGCGATCACGCCGTTCGCAATTCCGTTCCCGTCGAAACGGCTCATAAGCGGAATTCCCTGAGGCAATGCGTCGCGAGCGGCGGGCTTCTGCGGAATGGTAAACGTCAGATCCGGCCATTGAGTCAGATCAACCACGGGTGCATCCGTCTGCCGGTTGGACGCAAAGATCTGCCGCGCTTTCTGATCAACCATTCGCAGCTCAAGCTCCGTCCCGCGGGCATCAGGATTAAACTGGCTTTCCTTCGCAGAGCACATGCCTGACAGCAATAGACCATTCCTGAACCGGATTGTGCCCGGCTGCGGCTTTTTGTGCTGTTGTGCAATGATTCTAAGTTGACCAGCCGCCACCGGATCATCTGCCGCGGCAGCACTGCGACAAATCGGCAGCAACAGGAGGATTACCGCTATCCCGCGAAACCTGAACACATGATCCTCCATCTATGTCTGCTGTTGCAGATGTCGTTCAAGAGTCTCCAGCAGCGAATCGATCGTCAGATCCTGAATGCGATGTGGTGGACTCCAGTTGAACCAGCGATAACCGTCGTGCTCGGTTACTTTGATTTTGACCGGATGTTTGAGTCGCGCCAGATAAACAAGCAGCTTCTTTTCGACGAAACCTTTGCCACCATAGCGTTTCTGATTCACCATGTAACGATTTTCGTAGCTGAACGTCGGATCAATTTCGATGTCATCAGCCGAAATTCCGGTTTCTTCATAAAGTTCCCGCAGAGCACATTGAAGCTCAGTTTCGCCTTCATCAACATGTCCCTTCGGCAAATCCCAGCGCCGCGGATGTTTCATCAACAGGAAGGATTCGATCGGATTTCCCCGCACGATCAGAAATCCGCATGAGAGCGGTTGTATCATCGTCCTGCATACTCCCTGTGCATTCAACCTTAATCAAGCACCGCATCCGGTGGTGGAAACCGCGGATGGTAGTCAACCCTGGACATTCTTTGCAGCAGATCTTCCGCTGTTGCCGTAAATGGCTGCAAAACGTTACCTCCATTGAGCGAGAGAAAATCGCGTAATGTCCAGTGATTTACGGGAAACGCAAGTTCTTCCCATGGAATGGCCGCCCGAGTCGCCGGAAATAGTTGCACTTCCAGACTTTCTTCACCGGCATGAAATTTATCACCCACGAGGTCGGCAAGATACATCAAATGGACCTGCCCGATTCTGGGTACTGCATAAATCCCCAGCAACGAACGGATTTCGACGACAGCACCCGCCTCTTCAAAAACTTCGCGTTTTGCCCCTTCCTCAGGGGACTCGCCGAGCTCCATGAATCCGCCGGGGACGGTCCAGTAACCGTACCGCGGACGGATCGCGCGGCGGCAAAACAACAGACTCGTTCCCGAACGGACCACTGCCCCGACGATGATACGCGGATTCTCATAGTGAATCCAGCCGCAGTCACCACAGACCAACCGATCACGATTATCATCGGGCGGTGTGAGAATTGAAAAGTTGTTAAATGATCCCGGTGGTCGTTGAGTCATTTGCCATCACTTCAGGAAATTACTAACCGATTGCCCCACCACTCCACGTCTTCAATGTGTTGAAACTCGGCGCCTGATTTTAGGCGTTGAGCCCACTCGCACGCCACTATCCGACGTCGGTTGCTCGGAACTTTGCCCGCCACTCAGACCAGCCTGCTCCCCCCTCGCCAGCCCCCTTGCCACTTGACGTGCACACCTGTAATATTTCGCCGCCGCCTCAGAAAAGGGGCCTCAGAAAAGGGGTCAGGAACCAATAGCCAAATGGCCCGACGGGTGCTGCGCACTATTGGTTCC
>JAGQQS010000422.1 GCA_020426105.1 Planctomycetaceae bacterium | reverse complement strand
CTGTCGCTGTTCACGTTCGTTTTTCTTACTGGATCCAGAAGTTCTCTGGTCTCGACCATAGCCGCTTTTCTGTCCCAGATTGTCCGGAATCCCAGATTGTTGATCGCGATGATAATCGCGACGGTCATGATTGTCATTGCGTCGCTGGCACTGGAATCAAATGTGGCGCAGATTTTTGAGGCAAACGAGGGTGTGGCAAGACGTTATACGGAAGAAGAAATTGAACGCGGAGGCCATGGACGCCTTGAAATTGCACGTGCCGCATTCACCGTGGGTGTGGAAAATCTCTTTCTCGGCATCGGCATCGATCAGTTCCGCCAGAAACACTTCACCCGATTCTTTCAGGTTATCACGCGATCTGGTGAATTAAAGCGAATGGGAGTTCACAACACGTATATCACGATTCTTACAGAGTGGGGGGCGCTGGCATTTATTGCCTGCGGACTGGCGATGTTTCGTACCTACCGGGTCGCATCGCTGGTGCCGGAATTCAAGCTCTGGATCCATGGATTCCTGTGGAGTGGTCTGGTGATCGGTCTGGCCAGCCATGTTGTCGGCACGCCCCATTTTTGGCTGATCCTTGGTTTCTGTCTGCAGTCTTTGCGGCTGGCCGATCGACGGCCTGGGAGTCCTGTCGGCCAGCGGGTTGATTTTCGAACGCCATCGCCCGGTCGGGTGACCGGGTGATGGGCTGCGTGGCTGTGAGTCCGCTTGCAGACGCTCGGTTTCAACAGGCATGATTTCTAATTTTTCGGGACACTCAGCACTCATGTTCGCAGTCGAAGGCAATCAACGCCCGAATATCTGTTTCGTTCACATTGAGAAAGCGGGCGGCACAACTTTTAATGACTTCCTGCTGGAAAATCTGCCTGGCTACTGGATCCTGCCCCCGCAGAAAAATGCTTACGGCTGGCGTTATGAGGCCGACTATCTTGCGCGGTTGCGGAAAGTGATACCATTTCAGCATATCGGAGGGCACCAGCTGGCGGCATTCGATCACTACGACAACTTGTTTCCGAATCCGCTGTATGTTTCTTTTGTGCGTGAACCGGTCAGCCGTTTTCTCAGCCACGTCAACTGGAAGTCGAAGCAACACGAATCAACGTTGTCTGACTTCCTGCAGGATCCGAAGACACTAAATTCTCAGTGCTTTCGAATTTCCGGACAGCGTAAATTTGAGCCGACAAGAGGATTGATCGAAAGCCGACCCTACTTCATCGGGCTGGCAGAGCAGTTTACGCTGTCGCTGTACATGCTGCAGAAACTGCTTGGGATGCACCACCGACCATTTGAAAACTCAAATGTTACCAGCAGTCAGAAAAAGGTGTACACCGCAAGCCATTTAGATTCCAGCCAGCTGGATGAACTCAGAGCGGCGAATCAGGAAGATGTGCGTCTGTATGAGTGGATTGTCAACGAGTTTTTCCCTCGCCAGGTTGAACAACTGCAGCCGACCGAAAGTGATTTGCAGCAGTTCCTTGAGGAATCAAAGAAGTATCATCGTCAAGCGTGGTTTGCACCGCGCAAGAAACTTCGTGCGGCGATTTGTCGGATTGCAACACGCCTGATTCGTCCCTGACATCGTTCGCCGTCACTCGGGAGTATTCCCGCAAGGTATTTTATGTGTGGAATTTGTGGTTTTGCATCCCTTGCTGCAAGTACGTCGGATTCACTGCAGCACAGGATTCGAACAATGACAGATGCTCTGATTCATCGTGGACCCGATGATCAGGGACACTGGGTTGCGGATGGAATTGCAATCGGCATGCGACGCCTGTCCATTATCGACCTCGCTACCGGCAGGCAACCGATCCTCAACGAGGATGGCAACCTTGTGATCGTTATGAACGGCGAGATTTACAACTACAGGGAGCTTCGGGAAGGGCTGGTGAATCGAGGACATCGCTTTAGAACTCATTCCGATACAGAAGTTGTGCTTCATCTTTTTGAAGAGCAGGGGACAGCGACGCCCGATATGCTGAAAGGCATGTTCGCATTTTGTATCCTGAATCTTTCAGACAATTCGTTATTCATTGCTCGCGATCGCTTCGGAGAGAAACCTCTCTACTATTCAGCATTCGGATCTGAGTTTGTGTTTTCCAGCGAGCTTTCGTCTCTGATGCAGAGCACGGGCGTTCCTCGAAAGCTGAATCCGGAGGCACTGGATTACTATCTGCGACATCGCATCACCGCCAGTCCGTTAACAATGTTCCGGGGTGTCCATCAGCTGCCCGCCGGGCACTTCATGATCTGGAAAGACGGGCAGTATCAACAGAAGTGCTGGTATGAATACAAGCCGATGCCTGATGCCACACTGGATGAACACACTGCGAAGCTGATGGTGCAGGATGCTTTGCTGACGGCCGTACAGCGTCAGCGTGTCAGCGACGTTCCTGTCGGTGCGTTCCTTTCCGGGGGAATTGATTCAAGCACAATTGTGGCCGCGCTTCAACGTCAGTCCGGTAGTCGAGTACCCACATTTACCGCTCGTTTCGAAAACGCCGCTTATGATGAAAGTCCCATTGCGCGTCAGGTGGCTGAACACCTTGGTACAGATCATCACGAATTTGTGATTCCGAACCAGGGCTTTCATGAAGAGGACCTGTACCGCGTGATCCGCCACATGGGGCAGCCGTTTGCAGATTCGTCTGCCATACCGACTTATTATATCTGTCGACAGATTCGTGATCAGGTCACAGTTTGTCTTTCAGGTGACGGAGGTGACGAAATGTTTGGCGGGTATAATTACTTTACCGATTGTCTCAAGGTTGATCGGATTGCGGCTCTGGCCCCGCGGCTCACGTTTAAGGGCATGAATTTCGCCGCCCGACGACTGTCGCAGCTGCCATGGCTGCGACGGTCCTCCCGGATTCGACAGCTAACTCAGGTCAGCAGCCTGGCATCGCTGCCCGCGAATGTCCGGTTTCAGCATATGGCCCCGCTGTTTGACAGTAACGAAGTCCGCAAATTGATCAGGAAATCTGTGCGAGAGACCCCGGAGTTCAACGAATCAAGCTGTTTCCACACGTTTTCAGAAGCTGAGCGGTATCCTGGTCGCCTTCGACAGCTGATGGCCTATCGGGTTGGTTTTCAGTTGTCTGAGGATATGCTGGTCAAAGTCGACAGAATGAGCATGGCAACCTCGCTCGAAGTCCGCGCGCCTATGCTGGACGCGGATCTCTGCGAGGTGGCGGGAAAGATGCCCGATCATTTACTGATCAATCAGGGGGTCACAAAGTATATACTCCGACAGGCCGCCAGAGACTGGTTGCCTGAAGCTGTGTTTTCTCACCCCAAATGGGGCTTTGCGATCCCGATGCATGACTATCAGAATGAAACGTACAGACATCTCTGTCGTGACCTGCTGTTTGAGCACGGGTCGATTGCCGGACAGTTGTTTGAAACCAGCTTTCTGAGAAAGATCGTTGATCGGGGCCTGCAGAGAACGCACGATGCCGCGGACGTTTCGGTCTTCCGGGCGACGCATCAGGTCTGGGCTCTGGTTCAGCTGGCTGCCTGGGCGAAAGAATTTCAGGTCAGCGTTTGACCAACCCTGGGTCAGCGAGATGCGGATCCAGGCTTCTTTGCGAAATGTGAAACGAGATTTCCCGTGCTGCGGTTTACGCATGATTCAACACGACAGCGGGCCATCGCCGTCCTGCGGTTTCTTCTGTCCAAACTGTATTACGGGTCGCGTTTTCGCACCACCAAACTTTCATTGATTGGTCGACATTGCGATCTTTTGATCGAACGCGGCGG
>JAGQQS010000421.1 GCA_020426105.1 Planctomycetaceae bacterium | reverse complement strand
TAAGCACTTGATACTGGTGCTGGCTTGCTGTTTTCATTGTCTCGAAACAGCGGCAAATAAACTCGTCCGGAACATCCTTGTGGAACAGGTCGCTCATCGAGTTCACGAAGATGATTCGAGGCGTTTTCCAACGGAGCGGTAGTTCAACGACATCGTCCTGCAACTTCAGCTGGAATCCTTGGTCATACCGAGGCTGGCCCATGGCCTGCAGCCGGTGCGCCATGCGTTCCGCGTAGCAATGCGCGCAACCGGGACTTACCTTTGTGCACCCGGTCGTCGGATTCCAAGTTGCCTCCGTCCACTCAATTGCCGAGTTTTGAGCCATCCTCAGTCCTTTCGAGCGGCAGTCGGTTGTCAGTCGCCAAGTTCACGCAGGTTCTCCGCAATCCACTCGTTAATCGTGCCCGTTCGGTCGTCAATATCGCCCCTCGCTTCGGCGCGCCGGAACGCTTCCCACAGTTCGCGGTCGATACGCAGCGTCACGGATATGCGGTCCGTTGTCGTAGTTCCTTTTGGTCGCCCAACGCACCGCTTCGGCATGTTCTGCCATGCCTTTCGAGCTGCCAAACTGTAGTTCGTGACTTCTGCCTCAGTGAACGCTTCAAGGGACCCAATATCGAGGCGCACGCGAATGCGCTGACCGTCGAGACTCTCGATCACCCCACGGGTTTTGGTGGCTTTCACACGGATCTTGTCGCCGATTTGTGGCTTCATTGTCAGGAGTGTAACAAATCTGCAATTAAATGCAATAACGTAATTAGTCTTTTCTGTAGACGTTGAACTCGCTTTCGCAATCAGCAATCACATGGTCAATTGACGAGAAGCCACACGGGACTGCAACGTTTCGAACCGGCGAGACCGACGATGAAAAAGCGACAAGGTGCACTCCCACTGTGACCAGAACCGCTGGCCAATTCTGCCAACGCCGAATCCCGAAGACGATGTTGGTTTTCGCAGCGGAGCGGCAGGACGGGACGTGGCAGCCCACCTGTGTCGTCGCTACGCGACGGCAACCCTAGCAGAACATTCTGATGCCTTTGGACTCTCACATCGCGATAGTTCGGCTGACCTGGTGAAGCGAGCTCGACGTGCGATCGAGCAAAACAAACGCATCGAGAGGCGCATTTGAAAGATCGAGAAGAGACTCCGCCTGAAACCCGAATCCCGCGACTGACCCGTGCGGCGGTTCCCCAGCGATCATGCCGGGTACGACGTCATGACGTCATCGCGTCCCCGTAGCCGTTTGGCTTCCTCCTTGAGACACGTCCAATCCACGGACACGTGTAGTCAGTGTGACATAACCGCGATTCTGCCACCGCGCTCATGTGGGCGTGTCCTGACTCAGATTCGTTGGGACGGTCGACGGTTCGGTCCGACACCTGACCGACACATTGCAACCTCCGAAGTCACCTGCGAACCGCCCCGGTGAAACCAACCGACTCGACTTTGCATCTCGCCGTTCGCTGCTCGGGTCACATCGACCGATGCGTTTCTGATGTGGCCTTGTCCAAAGGAAACTGCGACCGACGTTATTTCGTTGCGACTTTCGATTCACAGTTTCCCGCTGGAATCTCGGACTCCGAACGATATCGCATCGCCCAGATCGTCAGTGAATGGCACGTTGTGGCGTCTCGACCGGGGTGCGGCGCAGTATCGCGGCGGCCTGAACGGCCGCTGCCCTGAACGGGCCGCGCCAACCGGCCTTGGGGGCCGGTGCGGCTGGCGGGCTGAACGCCCGCTGTGTTCGCTTCCGCTCACACCGGGTCGATGCCGCTGGGGCGGCATGCGACCCGAAACGGGCTCCGCTGGACGCTCCGCCCTGACCCTGTGACCGGCAAATAAAGCACTCGGGCAAACAGGAATTTTCCGCTGCCGCCCATACATAGGCCTCATTTGTTCCCATTCGAAGACACATCTTATTACGATTTGATGTTTTGCTTCCTACAAGTGTTCGAAGGGTGAATCCGGATTCCTCTTAATATGGCACATGACGCGAATCAGTCGGATTCACCGACAATTACCTCCACAAGTCTGATCCTTCGAATTCAGGCGAAGGACCAAGTCGCCTGGGACCGCTTTGCCAAACTGTACACGCCGTACGTTTATGGCTTGTGTCGCGCTAACGGGCTGCAGGATTCGGATGCGGAAGACGTGTGCCAGAATGTCTTGCGTTCCATTATTTCCGGGATCGGAACCTATCAGCGCACTGGCTCGTTTCGTGGCTGGATCTCGCAGGTCACTCGAAACCGAATTATCGACCATCATCGTCGTCAGCAGCGTCAGCCTGCGGCCGAAGGCGGCACTGATTTTCAGATCCAGATTTCTGCGGTTCCAGATGTCCTGATGCCTCTTTCATCGCAGTCAGCTGTCGAAGGAGATCCTCTGATGATTCGGGCTCTAAACATGATCCGCGACGAATTCGAACCATCAACCTGGACTGCGTTCTGGCGAATGGTTGTCGAAGGTCATGGCGCTGCCGAAATCGCCGCGGACCTCGGGTGGATCGATTCAGACGACGCTTCCAGCCACGCCAAAGGTGCGAAACGCGTTCGACAGGCGAAGTTTCGGGTCATAAAGCGAATGAAAGACGAGTTCGGCGAGATTCTGGATTTGGACCACGAGTAGAATATGTCGCATTGCTGCAAATGCATGTGAACAAGGTGTTTAGAGCGATTCGCTGTGTGCCGGTCTGTTTCGCGTGGCGCTCCGGCGTTTAACAGTTGTTGAAAAGAATGTCTGAACCTTCCCGCACTTCGCAAGAATTGCATTATGGGGTGCCTTCGAGTCTTCAGGCAGTCTTTTCAACACCTTGAAGCCGTAAGTCGCGATAGACAACAGCAGTCGATCCAGGAATCCCGTAAAATGGTTAGGCAAATATGTCCACACGAGGAGCAACTCGCCTCCTTTGTTCGGTGTGAACTCTCCGAAGAAGTGGCGGCCAATGTTCTTGACCATTTGGACAGTTGCCCCCACTGTGAGCAAACAGTCGCGAAACTGGAACAAACAATCCAGTCTGTGTTGCCGGGGGTGGTGGCAACGATGATCGATATGCCATATGCCGACGAAAGCGCATGCCAGCGTGCGATTCAATCGCTCGTGAGTGAGTTTGCTGCTCCGATTCCAGCCACAGATCCCCGAAGCGAACCAAAGCCCATCCTTCAAACTGATGCGCCGGCCGAATTCCAAACTCTGCGTGATTTCCGAATCATCGAAAAAGTGGGACAGGGGGGAATGGGGGCCGTCTACAAGGCCGTCCATCAGAGGATGCAGCGTACGGTCGCACTGAAAGTCCTTCCAACAGCCATGATTGGCGACCAGAGCGCAGTGGCTCGATTCAGCCGCGAAATGTCCGTATTGGGACAACTCAATCATCCGAATATCGTTCAGGCCTTTGATGCAGGGGATCACGATGGGCAGCACTATCTGGCCATGGAGTTTATCGAAGGGCAGGACCTCGCCTCCGTGCTTCGGAAGCAAGGCCGACTGAGTATCGCGAACGCATGTCTGGTCGTCTCTCAAGTTGCCACTGCTCTGCAGTATGCTCATGAGAAAGGATTTGTGCATCGCGACATCAAGCCATCCAATCTGATGCTTGCTGAGACAGTCGGTGCAAATGGCAGTCCACAGGCGATTGTCAAACTTCTCGACCTTGGCCTCGCCCGCGTCTTTGATCAGCGAGCCCCCGGTGATGCCGGGGAATTGGCAGACCTCACCTCCGCCGGACAGATCATGGGCACCCTCGACTACCTGGCTCCCGAACAGGGCAGCGATTCCCATCAGGTTGATATTCGAACAGACATTTATTCGTTGGGGGCGACGTTCTACAAACTACTCACCGGTGAGGCACCGTTTGCTGAACATGCCGGCAAAGCACCGATGCAACGACTGATGGCCATTGCCACTCAGGAAGCTCGGCCAATCATCTCACGTTGTCCGGAGATCCCGGAGAAACTCGCCAGGGTTGTCCATCGCATGCTGGAGAAGGATCCAGCTCGCCGGTTTCAGACTCCTGCGGAAGTTTCAAAGGCCATCGAAGAATTCACTGCCGGGGCGTTCCTGATTGAACTGCTCCAGCCGGGCAGTCGATGGAAAACAGAGCCCACGCAATTGGCCCCTTCGACGGAGATCAGGGGACATGGCGGCAATCGAAAGCGTTTCAGTCAGCGTTTCCTCGCCTCCATGGGTGGTTTTGCTGCATTCATCGCATTGTCTGCCTTGCTGATTGTTACGACGCGACACGGCCGCGTTGAGGTCACATCGCCTGACGGTCAGTTGCCGGAGGATCTCCGAATTGTTGTGCTCAAGGGCGGGGAGGAGGTTCAGGTACTGCAGGCCCACAATCAGTGGACGGCTCGACTTGTCAATGGCGAATATGAAGTCGCAATACGGGGCGGCGATGATCAATTTGAAATCGAGGATTCGAAACTGGTGATCACGCGACTTGGCAAGGCGATTTGCGTGGTCACCCACAACAAGGCCACACAGCCCGGCGAGCGGCCGGGAAACCCTGTCGATGCCCCGATGAACACTGCCTCCAGAATCGCATCAGGAGATGCAAAGCGTGAAGCTGTCATCGTGGCGGAACCATCAGCATCGATTGCTGATCGGGAAAAACCGTTTGTTGTCGTCGATGCGGAAGGCAAGACGATCGCGGAGTATCGGTTTGCCAACGAAGCGTTGGCTGCACCACAGAACGGCATCATCGAGGTTCATGGAAACGGCCCGTTTAAACTTGGGCAGGTGCGTCGCGACGGCGGCTCACTTCACATCAGGGCGGGGAAGGGCTACCGGCCGAGATTTGTGGTTGGCTTCGAAATGCCGGAACCCAATCGTGCCACGCATTGGTTTGACCTGACTAACGTGAACCTCAGTGTGGAGGGCTGTGATTTTCATGGTGCAGCTGGTTTCATGTTCAGTCAGTTTGTTGGCACTGGAGGCCGATGGAAACTCAGTCATTGTCGACTCATTCAGCCTCCCACAGAGAGCGGTGTCGTTGCGAGCTTTAGCGGTGATGTGTTCGCAGTTGAAAACAGTCTGTTGTTCAACTCGTCTCCCACGAGTGGACTGCTGCATCTGCACGAGATTCGAGAGCTGTCCTTATCCGGGAACATTCTGATCGGTCAAATCTATCTTCCTCAGGGAACCGACCAGACTTTGAAACTTAATGCCAACGTGTTGTTCAGTGCACAAATCTTTCTGGTTGAACCACAAAAGAATGCGGAACGACTCACGATCGAGGCTACAGACAATCACTTCTTTCCTCCATTTTCCGCGATCATCAGCTCTGCCACGAAAAAGGATCCAAAACAACACGTCCTCTGGAAGGGCAAGGGGAACCACTTTGTTCCTTTTGACAAGCGCTCACTGTGGGGCTGGGTCGGAGAAGAAGGCCCGGATCCTGCTCTCAATGAAGTTGCGGACTGGAACGCCTACTGGGGAAATTCTGACGACCTGACAGATGGTAGTCCAATCCGGTTTGCCTGGGATTTCCTCAACCAACCCGACTGGGAGACATCGCGGGCGCACATCGCGGCAGAACTTGCAGCCGCGCGAAAGAAGTTTCCCGCACTGACTCATCTGGGACCGGATGTCAGTCTGGTTGGTTCCGGAAGCGGCTGGGACGAAACCCTTCGCATGTCGCAGACATCTGAAGTGGCATCTCGGCCAGAAGTTCCCGAAGGAGGCCCGTTTGTCATTCTGCGCGATGGCACGGAACTGGCGGGCTATCTTTCGTTCCCGGTCGCCCTTCAGGAAACAAAGGATGGCGACGTCATCGAAGTTCGCAGCGATGGCCCGTTTCCTGAGATCTCTGTCGGACAGGCAGTTGAACGAAGTTTGACGCTCCGGGCCGCTGCCGGCTATCGCCCCGTCTTTGATCACTTCAGCGCGGACGACACGGCGGGCGACTGGATTCTGGAAGGCCTGCACTTTCGAGGAATTGGGGTGAAATCAGCACTGTCGTGTGTCTCGCGAAGGATTGCCAACTGCAGCATCGAGTCTGCACCCGCTGGCGGAAAGGTACATCTACGATGTCCGGATAACGTAGACAGCGTGGAAATTGTGAATTGTTATTTCCCCAACCATACCGAGATCATCAGCCCCTCAGCGAAGATCGTGAATTCAGTCTTATCGACCGTGGAAACCCGTCTGCCGGACAACCGAACGGATTTGACGGAGTCGGCTGTTGTCATGGAGCGAAGTTGCCTGTGGACTCATGCAACTCCGACGCGACCAAACGCAGGGACTGCCTTCGTTCCCACCGGCCAGCGAAGTCTGCGCATTACCGACAGTCTGATCGATGCGGGCCATGTGACCTATGGGCCGACCACGATCTGGAGTGGAGAAAGAAATCTTTATCGAACCTACGGGCCACACGAGTCAAAGCCTGCGACTGATGAAGGCTCCGAGAAGGATGACTCTGCATTCCTTCGCCTGGAACTGTGGCAACGAAAGTAGCGTCGAGTTTGTCGTGAGTTAGGTCTTGCGATTGGACTCTCCGCAATTCGATTCGCACATGACGAATCCAGAAGACAACAACCGTTCAAAACCGCAGGTTCTTCGGAATGGAGTCGATCCTGCGGCGGCCTGAACGGCCGCTGCCCTGAACGGGCTGCGCCGACCGGCCTTGGGGCCGGTGCGGCTGGCGGGCTGAACGCCCGCTGTGTTCGCTTGCGCGCACACCGGGTCGATGCCGCTGGGGCGGCATGCGACCCGAAAGGGGCTCCGCTGGACGCTGCGCCCTCAACGTCGATCAGTTTTCTTAAACACCCTTTTTGACTCCTGGAGGATTCTTAATGAACACCACGACGTTGGACATGAATGCAGAATCACTCGAACTCGAAGTGCTCGGTCGCCGCTTTCCCCTGAACTGGACTGACCGTAAACCCGAACGCAAGGCACGCCTCCGTCAGCTGACGCCAACAACTGAACAGCGTCAACTGAAGGACGTCATTGGCGATCGCATCTGGACAACACTTGAATGGTCAGCGACGACAACGCCGGATGATTCCTCTGAACAGCTTGTCGCCAACTACATCCTGAGTTTGAACCAGCTGGATCTTTTTCGTCGCGATGTAGATGCGATGGTGCGAACCGCCTGCGTTGCCAATCTGGAATTTCGGCAGGAACAGGGTGAAACACATGTTGAGGCAAAAACAGTCGCCATGAAATCGAAGCTCAACGAAATGGTGCAAACAAGTGTCGATGCATGGATGCCGGCCCGGAACGTCGTGGACGCACGACTGGTGTCGCGAGCGAAGTCAGAAATACAGGCGCGACTTGAGTCGGCACTGAAGCAGGCAGTCGCAGACTTCTGCCAGCAGTTCTTTGACCTGCTGGCGAAGATGGTGGATCGGGAGTTGTTTGGACTCGTTGAGTGGCTCCCCAACAACTGCTGCGCCTATCACTTCTTCAAGCGAGTCATCATTCAGGAAAATGAGGGTGCGTCCGAACGAGTGTCCGAGGAAAGACTCCCGGAGGTCAATCAATGGAACGCCAGGACCGGACAGCAGGTCATTGGCAGACGAAAAACTGAACAGACAGTCGGACGCGGAAAGCACCATCACCGTTTTGCGCGTCATCAGCATGACGTCATGCAGGCCATCCACACAACGATCCGTGACAGCCGCGTAGTGATGCCACCACATGTACAGCGGCTGTGTGAAGCAATCCCTGCATGGCTCTACCCGTTTGTTCAGGTGATCGACGGCACAATCATTCGAGAACGAATCATTGAACGTGATGTTGGTGCAGACCAATGGGCCGACGTTCGACTGCGTGATGAACCCATCATCGGCTACGAACCGGCAGTCATCATCGGAACTTTCGTACTGACTGGCTGGGGGCCGAGAGAAGTGCAGGCAGAGATTCAGCGACGCGAGGCTGTTGCTCGCGATGAAGCGGCAAGGCAGACAGTGAGTTCAGCCGCGAAACGATGGCCATGGCTTGTGACAGCTTCAATTTCGCTGGCGGTGGCATCACTGTGGCTAACCCTGGTCTCGGATCGAGGGAGTCTCGCAGGATTGCTGACATTGATATGTATCGGAGGAACATCCTTGTCAATCCGGCAGGCTTCCTTAGATCGGGCAATCGCCGTTCGAAATCCCACGGCTGATCTTTGGTCAAATCTAACGACAGCTTCATTTGGATCCCAATTCCTGACTGCACTTTGGCTGGCCGCCGGTATGTATCGGTATACGACCTGGTTCATTCCAGCGTTCTTTATTGCCGTTGCAGTGGTGTGCCACGTCTTCGCCCAAAGATTTCGCTGACAAATTCTTTCTCTTTTGAGATCGGAGTATGCACATGAGTTCCGGAACCACTGAAGAAAGTTGGTGGGCTGGTGTCATTCGGCCCACGATGCGAAAACTCATTCTGACCTGGCTTGTAATAGCGATTGCTTTCTGGGTGTTTGAGCGAAACACACGGCAGCAGACAGCCGCGCTGCAGAACGACCTCATTTCTGCGAAGTCTGCGATAGCAACACTGGACACTCGCATTCAGCAGGGCGATACATCCGTTATTGCGGAAATGGAATTGATGCGTAAGAGAGTCGCGGACTTCGATAGTCATTTTCGTCTCTTGTCAGAACGAGTCGATGAAGCCAAATCCAACCAGGCTGTGGAGCGAGCCAAAGTTGCTGACGTCCGTCGCGAGTCGTCCGTCGCTCTCAGTCGACTTCAGGCGTTGAGAAAGCTGGTCGCCGACTGGACGGCAAAGACTTCAGGACTTATGACAGGCGACTCGGGTCGTCGCATCGCCAGCAGTCCCGTTCAT
>JAGQQS010000420.1 GCA_020426105.1 Planctomycetaceae bacterium | reverse complement strand
ACGGTGCAGGGCCCCTCGGGCCCCTTGTACACACGCAGCGGCGCGTTTCATCTGGATCCGCAGGGAGTGCTGGTCAACGTCGATGGGATGCCGATTCTGGGAACCGGGGGCCCGATTCAGATACCGGCGGGCATAACGGAGGGACAGCTGGAAATCACCAGGGATGGAAATATCTACGCGGGCGATCAGCAAATCGGACAGTTGGCGCTGGTTCAGTTCGCAGATAACAGCGTGCTGACAGCGGAAGGCGCGTCACTGTTCTCGGCGCCACCAGATGCGGTGACAACCGGCAGCGCTGCAGAAGTCCTGCAGGGGCGGCTGGAAATGTCGAACACCTCATCTGTCAATGAGCTGATCAACATCATTGCCATTTCACGTCATCGCGACGCCGCTCAGAAAGCCATAACGACAATATCTGATTCCGTCCAGAAGCGGATCGGTCTGCGTTAGTGTTCTGATCGTCCGGGGAAAACGGGCCAGGAACTTAGTCCGGGGCGGCCTGAAGACACTCAGCCCATGACATTTGAGACCGGCATCCAGTCCGGCTAAGTCATTAATCATTTACAGGAGCCAAAAAATGCTGCGAGCCCTCTATACCAGCGCGACCGGAATGAAGGCGCAGGAGATGCTCATTGACAACACGGCCAACAATCTGGCTAACGTGAATACGACCGCGTTCAAACGCAGCCGCATGGACTTTGCGGATCTTTATTATACCAGTCAACGGACGCCGGGCAGTTCGGTGAGCAACGCTCAGGTGTCGCCAACCGGCCTGCAGATCGGCAACGGCGTCCGCGTCGTTGCCACGAGCAAGAGTTTTGTGAACGGCACGGCGGAGCAGACTGGAAATCCCCTCGACGTAGCGATTGAAGGCGACGGATTCTTTCCGGTTCAGGTGACAAATGGCGAGACACGTTATACGCGTGCCGGGAGTTTCAAACTGGACAGCCAGGGCCGTCTGACAACTCCTGACGGATATCTTGTCCAGCCAGGAATCACGGTCAATGGCGGCAGCGACAATATGTCGATTACCGTTGGAAAAGACGGGACCGTTCAGGTCGGCACCACCGGGTCATCGCAGGGACGTCAGACAATTGGCCAGTTGCAGATTGCTACGTTTCTGAATCCTGCCGGATTGTCGAGCGAAGGAAACAATCTCTATGCCGAAACACTGGCATCCGGCGCCGCGCAGCTGGGGACACCGGGGGCAACCGGTTACGGTCAGTTGAATCAGGGATTTCTGGAAGGTTCCAACGTGGAAGTAGTTACAGAATTGATTTCACTGATTGCCGCCCAGCGTGCTTACGAGATCAATTCGCGTGCAATTCGTGCCGGAGACGAAATGCTTTCCACCTCGATTGATATTGTGAGGTAACGCCATGAAAACACGACTCCCGTTACGACTCACATTCGCCGCCGTTGCATTCTGCGCCGGCTGGCTGCCTGGAGTTTCACCGCAGACCGCCGTGGCGGACGAGATCCGGGTACACCTCAACGCGCAGGCAGTCGTGTCTGACACGACAGTGCTCCTCGGTTCGATTGCCACAGTGTCGTGTCATGATCCGCGGCAGACGAAAGCAGTCGAAGTGGTGGACGTAAAGTTGCTCGACATTACTCAGCCCTCTGAAACAATTTCACAACGGCTGGTCCGGATCCGGTTGATTCTTGCGGGCTACAAAATTGAAGACCTCCGGATGACGGGTGCTGATCAGACTGTCGTAGTTTTCCAGCCACCTCAAAAGCTTACTGACGCTCAGGTCGAACAGCAGGCATTAGAGGTTCTCAGTCAGGCGTTCAATGTCGCACCGGAGGATCTCCGGGTAACACTGCAAAGTGGATTTGTGCAGTCCCTGTCGTCAGACATCCGCGGCATGGACGCTCTGGAGCTTAAAATTCTTCCTCCGTCGCGACGGTCACTCGGGCAAGTCACTCTTTCACTGCAGCTCTGGAAAGACAACGGACTTCTCCTGACACGCTCGGCGGTTTTTGATGTACGACGCAGACATCGAGTGGCGGTGGCTCGAGTATCGCTCAGTCGTGAAGTACCGATCAATGAGACGAATGTCCAGTTCGAGAATCGGTTTCTGAGCACAGAAGTTGATGAACTTGAACCGAATCAGATCCTCGGGAGGAATGTTCGTGGAATGCTGGTCTCCGGTTCGGTCGTTCAGATGCGTGACCTGCAGACAACCGCGCGTCCTAACAGTGACATGCTGGTCAGGAAGGGTGACTCCATCCAGGTGATCGCGATCGCACGGCAGCTGCGAACATCCATCCGGAATATCGAAGCGCTTGAAGATGGTCGACTGGGTGACCGCATCAGGATGAAGAATCGTGATTCAGGAAGAGAAATTGTCGGGGAAGTTCTGGGGCCGGGGCAGGCCATCGTACGCGTCAGATAGATCGGTTCGAATCTCGAACTGCATCAAAATCAGGAACACACCAGATGAAAAAACGAAATCGCCGAAACATGATCGCACTTGCTCTTGCGGCTGCCTGCTTTGCAGCGCGCTCCCTCAGGGCCGACTCGCTGTGGCAGAAGCGAAATCCGCAGCGGGCATATCTGTGTCAGGATTCCCGTGCACGGAATGTGGGAGATCTCGTCACGATTGTCGTCACTGAATCGTCCGAGGTGGATAACAGTGAAGACAAGTCCATGAGCAAATCCAGTGGAAACAGTGTGACGTCCGATTTTCAGGCATCATCTGACGGCGGGCTGGCAACGCAGTCTGCCACGGCCGCACTGGATCTGAGCAATACCGCGGGCAGAAATTTCAGCGGTAAAGCCAGCTACAAAGATTCCCGCGGATTCAATGATCAAATCACGGTCTCGGTCGTAGACGTGCTGCCGAATGGTAACCTCCTGCTGGCAGGTCGTCGCACACTCACAATCGCCGGGGAACAAAGAAATCTGGTGATCTCAGGTATGGTGCGTGCGATCGACCTGGGACCGGACAATAAAGTGAATTCCCGATACGTCGCTGATCTGCGAACTGTCTACGAAGGAGACGGACCGTCCCGAAGATTTGTGCGTCAGGGCTGGTTCAGCAAAGCAGCCAACAAAGTGTGGCCATTTTAGGCGCGTCCCTCCTGTGGTGCAGAAAGTCCTGCATGTTCCGTCGGCTGTCGATTCATTCGGACCCTCTTCCATGCTCTTTAAACCTGTTGTCTTCAGCCTCGTGTTGAGTCTCGCATTACCCTGTGCGACGGCCGCTGAACCGCTCGTGCGGATCCGCGACATCACCCAGATCGCAGGCGAGCATCCGAACCAGGTTTCCGGGATGGGCCTCGTGATCGGACTGGCGGGGACGGGTGGAAACAGTCAGACCACAAAACAGTTTGCGCTGAACCTGCTGCAGAAAATGGGTAATCGCGCCGATCCGCTGCTGCGGGAGAACATCCAGCGTTCGCAGGAAAAAACGGACAACATGTCGGTGGTATTCGTCAACGCGATCCTGTCGCCGCATGCTAAAAATGGTCAGCGTATCGATGTCACGGTGGCGGCTTTTGATAATGCGAAAAGCCTCACTGGAGGTAACCTGGTGGCCACTGAACTTTACGGTCCGGACGGCGAAGTGTACGTCATCGCGTCAGGACCGATCTCCCTGAATGGCGGTGATTTCGGAGGCAACGCCGCGAACGTGACAAAAAATCATCCGACGACCGGCCGCGTGCCCATGGGAGGCACTGTGGAAGCCGAAGTGCCCTGCACGATCTTCAAAAATGGCATTTTTGAATTGCTGCTGCGATCACCGCACTATCAGACGGCCATGAATATCGCCAACGCAATCAACCTCTACAGTCCTGGCTCCGCCCTTGTACGAGATCCCGCAACCGTCGCGGTGCGTCTGCCGGCATCAGCCACAGGAGACTACTTTCGGTTCGTGGCGGAATGTCAGGACCTCACCGTACAGCCGGGATCCGTCGCCCGGGTCGTCATTAACGAACGGACCGGTACGATTATTATCGGAAGCGACGTGAAACTGTCACAGGTCGCCATCACTCATGGCAACCTGATCGTGAGTACGGTCGAGAACCAGCAGGCATCACAACCGAATCCTTTCAGTCAGGGCGAAACGAAGGTATTGGAGCGCACTCAGGTCGACGTGACTGAATCCCCCAGTGTAATCAACGTGATCGAACAGAATGTCACTGTCGGTGATCTGGCGGCCTCACTGAATTCGCTTGGTGTAAGTCCACGCGACCTGAGCTCCATCTTTCAAATGTTGAAAGAATCCGGAGCACTGCACGCCGAACTGGAACTGAAATAGTCACGTCTGAACGGAATGAAACTCATGTTCATCAGTACAAACCCGACACCGTCGGATGAAGTGACGGGATTGAAACCCGGCAACATGACTCAAAATGAACTTTCGCCCGCCGATTTGGCGAAATCCGCAAAGACAGGCCAGGCAATCAGGGATTTTGAGGGCCTGTTCATGTCGATGATCATCAAAGAACTAAGACAAACGAGTTCCGGGGACGGGCTGTTTCCGGGGGATGCGAGTGATACATACGGCGGCATGTTTGACATGTTTCTGGGGAAAGAATTGACCGCGGGAAAGGGGCTGGGGCTGGAGTCGTTGTTCCGTTCCTCAGCCGCCATCAGCCAATTGGAGCAGGAAACGGGTCACAGCGGATCTCTAAATCTCCGTGACCGCGCCATCGAAGGATACCGAAATGAACAATTCCGTGCCGGGGCCATTGCGTCGCCTGGAGCCTGAGCATCTGCGAGACCTGCTGCGGCATGTGGATGCAGAAGAGATTCTGTTGCGGAGCACATTGCGGCTGCTGCAGGCGGTTGCCGCGATGTCAAGATCTGCGGATGAGGCGGAACGACGAGAAATGCGGCTGCGCATTGATCAATCGTTTCAGCATGCCGCGTTGCTTTCGCAGAACAGAACTCGCGTCATGACGGCGTTGGCACAGTATTTGTGTATTCCCGTGACAGCGGTCAGTTTTTCTGCGCTGTTGCCATATTCGTCGCCTGCGGCAGTACAGCTCATCATTCCAGCGCGACAGCGACTGCAGTCGCTGGTGCGTCAGGTCAGTGCGCTCGCACAGACCGTATCGTGGGTCATTAATGAATCGCAGCGAATCTTCTTGTCTGTATTTGAATCACTGCCAGGGACGGCTCCGTCTTCGAATCGTTACAATTCGACCGGACAAAA
Organism: Planctomycetaceae bacterium; assembly: GCA_020426105.1. GTDB lineage: Bacteria > Planctomycetota > Planctomycetia > Planctomycetales > Planctomycetaceae > SXXK01. The sequence continues at coordinate 51 of JAGQQS010000420.1, read as the reverse complement.
GAACCTGAATCCGGCATTGTTTCGTTTTGAAACTCGATCGTGACAGGGCCC
>JAGQQS010000419.1 GCA_020426105.1 Planctomycetaceae bacterium | reverse complement strand
AGGACGATGACGAGCATGTTCATCAACTTCGTGTCTCAGCACGACGTGCACTGGCGGCGATGCATTTCTTTCAGGAACTCATTCCGGATTCAGATTGTCGTTGGTTCCGGAAGATGTTAAAGGCCGTACTGAGAAAGACGCGCGAGGCCAGGGAACTGGATGTACTGATTAAGGATTACATCACTGCGAAGGCGCAGCTTCAAAAATTGCTGCAGACAACAAAGAAACCGCGGGACAGAGAGAACCTCCGTCGTCTGATCAACAGGATGAACCGCAGGATTTCGGAACAGACAGCCCTCTACCGTTTGTGGTCGAAATCGCGAGGTCGTCGGAAAGTTGTTGAATGTCTCGAAGTGATCCGGGAACAAGTTGCAGGAGACCAGGCGGGCAGATAAATGATTGGCACTGCATTTCGAATCGCACAGTATTTGTCCAGCCCCTCGGTTTTCGCCGCTTTCGCGTTCGTAAATTGCCCACTTTTCTGGCGCAGGGCTCTGGCCAGTCCCTCAGTTAACCAGCTCCTCAGTTAAACTGCGGGGCGAGCAATCAGCAGGCGGCTCGCTGTTTGTTCACGCTTTCAGACGTGATACAATCTCATCGACGATGCGACTGACAGGGACTCGATCCTGTTGCAGACTGTCGCGGTCACGAACGGTCACGCAGTTGTCTTTGGCCGTGTCACCATCAACGGTGATACAGAATGGCGTACCAATTTCATCCTGACGGCGATAACGTCGTCCAATGGCCCCCTGCTGGTCGTACTGGCAGTTCAGTCCGGCCACTTTCAGCTCACCGAAAATCTCGGCCGCTTTCTCCGGCATGCCTTCTTTTTTGATCAGCGGGAATACGGCGGCTTTCACCGGAGCCAGACGCGGATGAAACTTCATCAGGATTCGCTCCTGCATTTCACCTTTTTCATCCGGCTGTTGATCTTCATGATACGCTTCGCAGATAAACGCGAGCGTACCGCGATCCGCTCCGGCAGAAGGTTCAATCACATGCGGCAGAAATCGCTCGCGCGTCTGATCGTCAAAATAGGTCAGATCCTTGCCGCTGCCCCGGTGTTTTGGAGTCCCGTCGGCATTTTTTTCGACTTCCAGTTCACCGGCCGCGTTCTTTGTGAGTTTGCCTTCTGTGTGCGAGCGAAGGTCAAAATCGCCGCGATGGGCAACACCTTCCAGCTCGCCGAATTCACCTTCTGACAGGAACGGAAATGCGTATTCAATATCCGCCGTGCCGACCGAATAGTGCGCCAGCTCATCCTGATGATGATCGCGCAAAATGATGCGGTCCTTCGCAATGCCCAAGTTTAGATACCAATTATATCGGCGGTCGCGCCAATAGGTATACCATTCGCGGGACTGCGATGGATGGCAGAAGAATTCAATTTCCATTTGTTCAAATTCGCGCGAACGAAACGTGAAGTTGCGCGGCGTAATTTCGTTGCGAAAACTTTTGCCGACCTGGCAGATGCCGAACGGCAGCTTGACCCGCGTACTGTCGCACACGTTTTTGAAGTTGACGAAAATTCCCTGAGCGGTCTCGGGACGCAGAAACGCGGCGTCCTCTTCCGTTCCCAATGCGCCCAGGATGGTTTTCATCATCAAATTGAATTCACGTGGTTCCGTCAGTTGGCAGCCGGTGTGTTCACCCACCATTTTGCTGGGCTTTTGAGGGCACGGCGTGTTCGGAATATGATCCTGACGAAAGCGCCCCTTGCAGGCATGGCAATCGACCATCATGTCATGAAACAAATCATAGTGCCCGGAACACTTCCAGACCTGTGGGTGCATAATCAGAGCTGATTCGAGACCGACCATCTGAAACGTCGATGGGGCGCCAGCGGGCTGCTGCAGTTCGTTATGAGCCGAAACCATGTCGTGATACCACACGTCACGGACGTTGCGTTTGAGTTCTGTGCCCAGCGGACCGTAGTCCCAGAATCCGTTCTGTCCGCCATAGATTTCGGAATTCTGAAAGATGAATCCACGGCGTTTACACAACGCAACAATTTTTTCCATCGAGCGGGTCATGCGACAGGTTTCTTTCCTGAGAACCAATAAACCTAAGCCTCGGCATGTTCAGCCGGGCGCGGGATTGTAGAAGCGCGCTCCATCGGCGCAAAGGACAATACCGAAACAGTTCATCGACAGGAACGCCGAGCACCCAACGTCTACCCGGGCAGGCCCACCAGATCAGCGGGCAACTCCGGCTGATCTTTGGCCTGCTGGTCCATCAGGATTTTGCGAAGTTCGGCGGCAATCTCCTGTTGATGCAGAATCAGGTCGGATGTTTCATAAGGGTCGTCTGCAATGTTAAACAGCTCCGCTTCACCCTGTTTCGGAACAATCAGCTTCCAGTCACCATGTCGTATTGAATGGCCGGTTTTCATGGCAATGTAGATCGTCCGCGGTTCCACACGAGTTTCCACGCCTGATAGACGAGGCCATTGATTGACACCGTCCCACTGCAGATCAGCGTCCGGCTGGTATCCGACCATGGCTGAGATCGTGGGCATCCAGTCCGCAACATGCATCGGCTCAGACAATTTCCGCGGAGTAAGTTTGCCGGGCCAGTTAACAAACGCACAGACACGGGTTCCGCCTTCATAAAGCGTGTTTTTCTGACCACGCAGCGGATCGTTTTCGCTGTTCAGCGGAGAATCCCCGACATCTCCGACGTACGCGTTTTTGAGCGATTCGATACCACCGTTGTCGCTGGTGAACACAACCAGCGTGTTGTCGCGCTGTCCGGTGCGCTCGAGGGCATCGATAAACTGTCCGATTTTGGCGTCCAGCTGAGAAACCATGGCGGCCATTCGAAGTCGCGAATCCTGCTTTTGCGGATCCTCGTGAAACCTGACACCCGCATAAAGTTGTTTGAATTCATCGGGCGCATCCACGGGCGTATGGACGGCGTGAAATGGAACGTACACAAACCAGGGACTCTGCTTTTCTTCAATTCGCCGAATCGCTTCAGCCGCGATGAGTTCTGTCGCGTTGCCCTCTTCGTGCAGCGGCTTTCCGTCCCGATGCCACGTGTCTTCGTAAACACC
>JAGQQS010000418.1:4007-5000 GCA_020426105.1 Planctomycetaceae bacterium | reverse complement strand
TCACGTTCTCAACCAGTTCCTGCTCAATACGCTCATTGAGCGCCATCATGTTCAGCTGCAGAATCTCCATGGACTGGATCATCCGCGGAGCCAGCTTCATTTGCTGGCTCATCTTCATTTGCTGAGAGATGTTCAGATGCATGTTTTCAGCCGAGTGCGTGGAAAAACAGAATTTCCGAAAAAAACAGGAATGTAGTGCTGCGGCAGGGACGATGGCGCTTGATATCCTGATTTATTCAGGAAATCCACGGCCCTCACACGCGGGTCCTCCGTGCCGGCTGGCGAGGTTTCAATACTGTAGCCTATATCAACGCAATCGTCGATGGCTTTTTGGCATCATTCTTGCAATCGTGGAATTTCACCGACGATTGCGCGACAACCTCGCCGCAGTATCAGCCGTGGCTGAGATCAGCAGCGCCGCCTCGTGACGCAGCGCTCTTTCAGATTTTTGCGTGTGCCCTGGTAACAGGTTGAAAACGCTAAACGCGTGGCACTGTGCAACAGCTTTAACGTTGTGCCTGAGCGATCAAGAGACGTGACGTGCGCACCTTCGCTGTCGCTCAGTCGCTTGCCCAGGCGGTGTTATGAAACCCGTTCCGGGTTAAGTCGCGTTGCTTTCCCCGTTCATATTCTCTGACAGCGTTGCATTCATTGACAGCGTTGCGTTGGACCGCTCGGCGAATTCGCGGCTTATCGCAATAATGCTTCAATCGCGCTCGAACCATGATCCGCCAGCGGAATCGGGCGGCCAATGTTGCTCAGGTTCGTGGACGCTGGATCGAGCTTCAAAGCTCGGCAGATTGTCGCGATCAGATTCTGTGCGGTGACCGGCTTGTCGGCAATTTCAGTTCCGTCAGCGCTCGTTGAGCCGTAAACCTGACCGCCTTTGATGTCAGCCCCTCCAAGAACAGCGCTCCAGCCCCCAGGCCAGTGGTCTCGTCCGGCGTTGTCGTTGATTTGAGGAGTGCGGCCGAACTCGCCCATCCAGATGAC
>JAGQQS010000418.1:0-3929 GCA_020426105.1 Planctomycetaceae bacterium | reverse complement strand
AGAATCTCATTCAACGACTTTACAGAATTAAAGTTGTCTGTATGCGTGTCCCAGCCTGCGCCGGGCGTTTCGTCCAGTCCAGTCAATGAGACTTCGACGAACGAAACTCCGCGTTCGATCAGCCGGCGCGCGAGCAGGCACCCCTGACCAAACATCGATCGCCCATATGCATCACGCAGGATGTCGTCTTCTTCCTCCAGACGGAACGCACTGACGGCTTCCGATTTCATCATGCGAATCGCCTGCTCATATGCCTGCACATGGCTGCGACCGGGCGCATCCGGACGCTCAGTCAGAAACGAAGTCTCCAGCGTGCTCAGCAAGCCCAGTCTGGACTCAACCTGCGGTGCCGAGAGTCGGTCCGCCGGATTCAGATTGCGAACCTGAAACGAAACCTGCTTGTCCTTGTCGGACTCCGGCGCGACGACGAGTGGCGACCAGGCCGGGCCAAGAAAACCGGGGCCATACGCCGCCGGACTAAACGCGCGAAAGGGATTGATGCTGATATAGGAAGGCAGATCGCATGCGTCTCTCTTCAGCTGCCGGCTCAAAAAAGATCCCATGGACGGATATTGGATCGGCCCCTGCGGCAGATAGCCCGTTCGCATGAAATATGTCGCACGGGCATGATCGCCTTCTTTGGTAGACATCGATCGAATCGGGGCCAGGTGCTCCATCACCCGCGCCACACGCGGCAGGGTTTCCGCGATGCGAATTCCGGGGATACTGGTTTCAATCGCCTTCGTCGGACCGCCATTCGCATGCGCCTCTTTTGGATCAAACGTTTCCAGCTGGCTTGGTCCACCCGACATCCACAACAGAATGCAGGAATACGGAGGTCTGTGGCCGGCGTCAGCAACCTGCGCTGCGAGTTGAGGCATCCAGCCGGACATCGAAGCGCCCAGCAGCGAGAGTCCCGAGTATCGCCCAAACTGGCGACGCGTCATTGAGTTGGCCTGAGCTTTCCGAACTGACATCACTGGAATCTCCTCAAGTGTTCGCCTCACCGACGACCTCGCGATTTGGGCCGCCTCACATTGTAATAGACCACGATGGCGAACGTCGACCCGAGTCCGCTCGGCCGTCCTTTTGTTTCAGAATCCCGCAAGTTTGGACGCTTCCACTCCAAATTCGCCCTGGCCAAAGTCGGTCCATGTGCGCCACTTTCCTTTTGTTGAACTCTGGGATTCGCATTTGATCCACCCATGGAAACTGGAACGCTGTCGCCGTTTGCCATAAATTGCCTCCGAAGCATCATGGCTGATCACTGGCGATTGTTCGAAGTTTTGACTCAAGGCTTTCAGTCTAATGGGACGTATCTCACTTGCATGGCAAGTTCTCACCAGCGGCGCCTTTGCCGCAAAGGTGATTGGTCTGCTCGAAGCTCCGCCTTCCCTTCCTGCACCCGCGGCGCCGACCAAAAGTGCGACGCCACCAAAACCAGCGTCCGCCCAAAAGCATTTGCGAAACGATGCGGTGACACTTCTGGCCGCCCTTCAGCGAGAAGGCCGCCTGATTGACTTTCTCAAAGAACCCATCGATGACTATTCAGATGCACAGGTGGGCGCGGCGGTCAGAGACATACATCGCGACTGCAGCGGTGTACTTGAACGGCAATTTGCGATCCGGCCGGTCCTGGAGCAACCCGAAGGCAGTCAGGTAACGATTGGTGCCGATGCGAGGACCGGGCGGATCAAACTGACTGGAAAAATCGGCGATGGAAAACAGGCGTCCGGAACGCTGATTCACCACGGCTGGCTGGTGACCAAATCGGAAGTACCGGTCTGGACGGGAGATTCCGAAGCAGCTTCTATCGTCGCGCCAGCAGAAGTGGAAGTTCAATAACATGCCGGCTCAATTTGTGATCGGGATCGACCTTGGTACGACGAACAGTGTTTTGGCGTACAGTGCCTTAAATGCAGATCAGCCCCAGGTTCAGATTCTGCCTATTCCTCAAGTGGTTGCTGCCAACACCGTGGAATCGCGGGCAATGCTGCCGTCGTTTCTCTATCAATGTACTCAAAACGAGCAGGCCGCTGGCACGTTTGTTCTTCCGGGAGTTGAAGAATCCGATTTCACAACCGGTTATGGAGCCCGATCTCTTTCCGCCGAGTTTCCTGATCGAACGGTCGGGGCTGCAAAGTCATGGCTGGGACACAGCCGGATTGACCGACATGCGGCGATCCTGCCCTGGCAGGCGGCGGATGACGTCGGCAAAATTTCACCGGTCGCGGTTTCGCAGCGTTATCTTGAACATTTGATCGCTGCATGGCATCAGGCGTTTCCCGATGCTCCGATCGCAGAGCAGGACGTGGTGCTCACTGTACCGGCATCGTTCGACGCGAGCGCGAGGGATCTGACGCGTGAGGCGGCGTTGGCCGCAGGCCTCCCCGAGAATTTCGTACTTCTCGAAGAGCCACAGGCTGCCACGTATGCCTGGCTGAATGCGGTAGGGGATCGCTGGCGGAAACTTCTGAAGATTGGTGACCGAATGTTGATCTGTGACATCGGTGGCGGCACGACGGATCTGACCCTCATAGAAGTTGCTGAAGAGAACGGAGAACTTACGCTGCAGCGTGCCGCTGTCGGAAATCACTTGCTCGTCGGTGGCGACAACATGGATCTGGCACTCGCACACTTTGTATCGCAGTTGTTTGAAGCGAAGGGCCTGACGCTCGATCCGTGGCAGTCTGTTTCATTGTGGCATTCGTGTCGCCATGCCAAAGAGCAGTTACTTGCTGAGTCGGGTGCGGATGTGCATACGATTTCTGTTCCGGGCCGCAGCAGTCGTCTGATTGGTGGACTCGTATCGGTCCACGTGGAACGAGCTCAGGCGACAGACTTGTTACTGAATGGGTTCTTTCCGGAAGCTCAACTGACTGACCGTCCTGCCCGTGCCCGCGTCTCGGGGTTTCGAGAAATTGGACTTCCTTATGAAGCCGACACGGGAATTACAAAACACCTCGCCAGTTTTTTGCACCAGTCACTCGTGGGATCAGGCCTGACACATGTATTGTTTAACGGCGGCGTCTTTAAAGCGTCCGCGTTGAGATCTCGACTTCTCCATCAACTTCGCAACTGGTTTCCCGATTCTCCCCCAACCGTCGTGGAGGGCTCGGACGATCTCGACTTTTCTGTCGCGCGCGGAGCATGCTATTACGGCTGGACGAAGCTCCGCGGCGGAGTGCGAATTCACGGCGGAACTGCCCGGTCATATTATGTAGGAATCGAAACTGCGGGTCTCGCAATTCCGGGCGCCGGTCGTCCGTTGAAAGCGCTGTGCGTGGTGCCGCACGGAATGGAAGAGGGCACCGAAGTTGATGTGCCTTCTGATCCGATTGGCCTGATCGTCGGTGAATCAGCACGATTCCGCTTTTTCAGTTCCGCCAGTCGGCGAAGTGATCAGCCCGGCGATCTCCTTCCTCGCTGGTCGCCGGAGGAACTCAGCGAAACTGATTCACTCGAGGCGACACTGCCGGCGGCTGATGATGCAGAAGACGACTATGTGCCAGTGACATTCCATTCCCGGATTACTGAACTAGGAGTCCTGGAACTCTGGTGCGTTCATGAGTCCGATGATAAACGCTGGAAGCTGGAATTCAGCGTGCGCGACGATGCAGAGTCGGAAAAAGGGGGCGGCAGTGGTTCCACTCGTTTCGTGGTTTGAATTCTTCGTTGTCCTCGGAATCGTGACATACTTGCTTTGGAAGCATCGTCCGTGGGATCCGTGGGATCCATGGAAGCAGAAGTCCTTACCCACGAATTCAGCCCCCGCGTGCTTGTCACGCGAGGGTATGCGTTTTTTTAGTTAGTCACAATCGATATGAAACTGATCCCCTCGCCGGCTCGCAGATTGTCGATTTAAGCCCCCCTCAGTTTTCCATTAGGGGCTCGCAGGGCCTCTGCGTCAGTAAATCAACGCGTCTCTG
>JAGQQS010000006.1 GCA_020426105.1 Planctomycetaceae bacterium | reverse complement strand
TTCCCGGTTTACAACTCCGTGATCGAAGCCCGGGAAAAAACCGGTGCGAACACGTCGATGATCTTTGTGCCGCCCCCTTTCTGTGCCGATGCAATTCTCGAAGCTGCGGATGCAGGCATTGAGCTGATCGTCGCCATTACGGAAGGCATCCCAGTCATGGATATGCTGCGGGTTCGCCGCGGGCTGGAGAAATCCAAATCGCGGCTGATCGGCCCCAATTGTCCCGGCGTGATTACTCCGGGTATCGCTAAGATCGGCATCATGCCCGGCTACATTCACAAACCGGGCACGATTGGCATCATCAGCAAGAGCGGCACGCTGACGTATGAAGCCGCATGGCAACTGGGCCGAGTAGGCCTGGGGCAGAGCACCGCGATTGGAATCGGCGGCGATCCAATCAATGGTACAGACTATATTGATTTGCTGGAGATGTTCCAGAACGACAAAGGCACCGAAGGCATCCTGATGATCGGTGAAATCGGGGGCAATGCCGAACAACTGGCTGCAGAGTACATTAAATCGCATGTGAAGAAACCAGTCGCGGGTTTCATCGCGGGACAGACAGCTCCCCCTGGCAAGCGGATGGGCCATGCCGGTGCCATCATTTCCGGCGGTGGCGGTGGTGCTGCTGAGAAAATGGAAGCCCTCCGCGCCGTCGGCGTCATCGTCTCCGCCAGCCCCGGCGGCATGGGCGACGCGATGAAGCAGGCCATGAAGAAATAAAAGCCACGCGTTCGTGCGCGGGCCGAAACTCAGGCGAGCGGCAGGGCGTCGGCCCTCCGATTTTTTCAACGTCGCATGACAGCTTCGTCCCGGTCCCGCATGGAGATCCAACTGGTCATGATGACCACAGAGCGGCGCGAGAATTAGTATCGCTTTCATCAGGATTTCCCCGCGTTGAAAGATCGGCGTGCACGGCACAATGCGCCGCAAAATCTGCCCGCCGCCCCCGCTTTAACCGAAAGACGCGTGCGCCTCAAAGAATTTCAACGCGGCAATTTTTCTGTCGAAAACAGGCACGCAGCAATCCACCGTGCATGACACCTCACGTGCCGCCCACTTGCCGCACACATGACACATCAAATACCGCACACAGTGCGTATCAACATTTAAGGCACCTGCACACTTCCGCACACTCACGGACTGATTTTTGAGCAGACAATATGGTGCCTTCAGCTTTCCCAAGGGAATATACGCAACAACTTCCACGTTGCAGAGATAATCACGACGGTGAGATCCATCTCTATCACGGCGGAATCTTAGTTGAGGAGTCAAGGCAATGGCACTTACGAATTCAATCTGGGGAATTCCAATCGATACGGATATTGAGTTAGCCTGGATGGGATCGGCACCGCTCAAAGCTGGTGATTCCGGTCCTGCTGTCCTGATCCTGCGCAAAGCACTCGAAAAATGTGGCTACGAGCGAGGCCTGGACAAATACGACGTCTTCGGCCCGTATACCACAACGATTGTCAGAGATTTTCAGGACCTGTACTCGCTGCCGGTCACGGGGCAGGTTGGTAATCGGGAGTTGGAGACGCTCGACAAAATCCTGAACGGAGCCGTTGTCCCCCAAAACCCGGCCCGGGCCACCCTGGCTGCCAACCCGGAAGTCGGGGCAGCATTCGCACGCAAACACATTCCAGAAACAAAGGACTGGATTCTCAGGACAATCAATAGTCTGACGACGGCCTATCAGGAATACTGGATGGGGAATGATGTGCCTTTCTCCGCGGCAATGGCTCTGCTCTACCACTTTCGACTCGTAACAACCAGTCTTTCAGAAACAGTCGCACTGGACTTTGGGTTTAGTCAACGGCGAATCGACTGGAAGTTTCTGGATGGAACCAAAGAGGTCAATCGCTACCGGATGGTGGAGCGAATACGTGCCATCAAGGCGAACTACCAGAAAATGTTGACAGACCTCAATACGAACGCCGGCAACAACTTTGTTGACTATGTGCCGCCGGCAGTGGGCAAGGACCCGCAGGCCGGGAATCTGGCATGGGCGGTTTTCCAGGAGAAAAAAATCTATTTTCACCGTAGCCTATTCTGTGCAAAGACAGCGGCGAATTCGGCAGGCAAGGATGTAAAATCGGCGTCATGGACCGTGATTCATGAGTTAGGCCATCTGGTGATTGGCACCGCATCATCGCACCTCTATACAGCCAAAACTTCCGCGACGGACAAAGCAATCGCCACCGAGAACGCTTACTCTTACAATAGTCAATACTATTCGGACAGTGCTGATCAATGCCTCACGAACCCGGACGCTTATGCTCACTTCGCCTATCAAATTCGGTTCGGCAAGCCGAACATTGGCCCTTATTAATGCTCAACGCGATACCACAGCCACTGCTCGTTGGGAGTCGCGTCGTAAACCCCGTTACGTAATGTGAACTGTTGACCATCGTCAGCGAACGTAAGATCCCACGAACACGTCGTCTTACGGATTCGCCGTATGCAATGCGCGACGTCTGCAACTGTGTAACCGCGGGGCCGCTCAAATATTTGCCAGTAAGTTACCGTCAGGCGGCCGTCATTAATGTGCCACACGCCCGTAAACTGCCCATTTGAAGTTGAGAGCGTGCGATCCGCGGCGTATGTGGTTGTATAGCCAGGATCCTTCGGATCGCTATACCACTCGCCTTCCAGTTGCCGCTCGAGCGATGACAATGGTGGTTGGCGGTGAAAAAGAAGATACAGAGCGACTGAAAGGACCGCGATGAGTACTGCCCAAAACGCCAGCGCTCGTCGCTTGTCCTTTAGGTACGATGTTTTCATCTAAATGCAAACTGTCAAGTAAGTATTTTTGCTTATCCGGGTTGCACGTCACGTTGTCTGTTCGCTGCTCGTTCATACCAGCTTCTGGATCACCTTCGCATGATAAACATCGGTCAGACGTTCGTCGCGACTGTTGTGGTTATAAGTCAGTCGTTCGTGGTCCAGACCCAACTGATGCAGAATTGTTGCATGCAGGTCGGCGGTCTGAGTCCGATCCGCGATCGCTCGGTAGCCGAAGTCGTCGGTCGCCCCAAACGTCTGTCCGCCGCGAATGCCACCGCCGGCTA
>JAGQQS010000005.1 GCA_020426105.1 Planctomycetaceae bacterium | reverse complement strand
TCGACTGTCGTGCCGCCCTTGCCCGGCGTGACGCCGCCGACAAAAACGTCCACACCCGGCTGGCATTCGGCAGCGTACGCTCGGCATTGCTGACTGTGGAAAAGTCCGGAGCTTCCGGTGATGCCCTGAGTGATGACACGCGTTGATTTGGAAACAAGAATACTCATCGGGTTGCATTCACAGTCTGGATTTGAGATTTCAGATTACAAATTTGAGATCAGGTGCATGAGAGTCGAAGGATCAGTGCAGTCTCAGCCCCGTCAACTTCTTACACTCCCAGTGACTTAACGACTTTCTGAGCGGCATCCGTCAGATCGCTGGCGTTAATAATGTCGCGACCACTGGCCTTCAGCATTTCGCGGGCTTTATCGACGTTTGTGCCTTCCAGACGCACGACCAGCGGGACATTGAACCCGACTTTTTCGTACGCACTCAGCAGGGCTGCGACAATCACGTCGCACTTCATAATACCGCCAAAGATATTGACCAGCACGGCTTTCACGTTCTTGTCAGCAAGGATAATCCGGAAAGCTTCCGTGACCTGATCTTCGTTGGCTCCACCGCCGACGTCCAGGAAATTTGCGGGCTCACCGCCATGAATCTTGATCAGGTCCATGGTGCTCATCGCCAGCCCGGCCCCATTCACCAGGCATCCGATGTTGCCTTCGAGTTTAACGTAGCTCAGCCCGGTGTCGGCTGCTTTGACTTCTGACGGATCTTCTTCCGACAAATCGCGGAGAGCGACAACGTCTTTGTGGCGGAACAGTGCGTTGTCGTCAAATGTGACCTTTGCGTCGAGAGCCATCATCTGGCTGTCTTCGGTAATGATCAGCGGGTTGATTTCCACCATGCTGCAGTCATAACTGACGAAGAAGCGGCAGATTTGCGGCAGGAATTTTTCAGCGCTGCGGACGGCTGTGGCGTCCAGACCGAGAGCGTATGCCATTTTACGCGCCTGGTATGGGTATAAACCGGCAATCGCATCAAAGGGCTCGGTAATGATTTTTTCGGGCGAATGCTTTGCGACTTCTTCGATCTCCATGCCCCCTTCAGAGGACATGATCAGCACCGGGCCCCCGATTTCGCGATCGACAACGACGCCCAGATAAAGTTCGCGTGCGATCTTCACGCCCTGCTCCACGAACAGGGTATTGACCTGCTTGCCTTCTTCGCCCGTCTGAATGGTAACGAGGGTATTGCCCAGCATGCGTTTAGCATTTTCAGCCGCGTCGGCAGCCGATTTAACGAGCACAACTCCGCGCTGTTCTGGCGATTCTTTGAAGGTGCCCTTCCCTCGTCCCCCGGCATGAATCTGAGATTTGACGACGGCAATCGATCCGCCGAGCGTTTCGAACGCCTTTGCGGCTTCGTCGGGTGACTTGGCCACAATTCCCTGCGGCACTGATACACCGGCTGCTTTAAACAGCTGCTTGGCCTGGTATTCATGGATCTTCATGGAACGCGATCATATTCGAAGTGTCAAAGAGTTGATCAATTCACAGCTCGGGAAATATAGCCGTTCGCGATTCCATGTTCGAGGAACATAAACACTTGCATCCCGATTTTGCGAAATCAGTCGATCACCAACAACATCGCGGAATTTTTGCGGTTCGCAGTTGAATTCAATCGTGTTTCGGCAGAATCGAACGTGTATCTCTCCAGTTTTCGAAAAGAACCGGGATCAGAGTTCTGCGTTGCCGTTCGCCGTGGGATTTCCGCCGGTCCGAAGAATTGCTTCGGCTCGGGCAATGACCGTTTCGTCGATACCTGAGCGAAGCATGTGATGAAGCGTGCGATCAACATCATACGCGACTCGGCGAAATTCCACCTTCCCGTTGTCAATGATGGCATAGGCAGCCCGCGGGTCACCATCGCGGGGCTGACCGACACTTCCGGGATTGATCACCTGCGTCTTTTCCAGCTGCAGTTGCATCGGAATGTGGGTGTGTCCCACGCAGACGAAGTCCACATCGACATGTTCCAGACGCTGCTGCCACTGGTCGGCGCTGTCACTGATGTATTCGTCCATGGGGTCACGTGGTGTGGCATGGACCAGCAGGAATCGGTGGTCGCCGATCACCAGATGACGGGTGACGGGCATCTGAGCCAGCCAGGTCAGGTGTTCATCGCTAAGTACGTCAAAATGGTGCTGTCGCATCGCCGCCACCATTTTTCGAAAAGTTCCGCCGGGCCGTACCATCACGCGCTGAGCGACGGAATGATCGTGGTTACCGCGCACCACACTGCTCGCATGCCGTCGAACCCAGTCGATGCACGGCAGAGGGTCGGTGGCGTAGTCTACGACGTCGCCCAGAAACAAACACGCGTCAAATTTTTCGTCGATGGCTGCGAGTGCGGGCCAGTTTGAATGGATATCGGCAAGCAGAAGTATTCGCAAGGTAGGTGCTGCTTTCGAAACTTGACAGAAGAGCTGGAACGGACTTCATTCATCTTCGCCATCGCTCAATGTCGGGCCGAAGTTGTCCGCAAGAGATCCTGAATCTGTTAATGAACTCACAATTTCGCGGAGGACAACGGTGGCATACGTGCCGGATGTCACCGAAAATGTTGTCAGAATTCCGCCATCCTCAGTCAGTCGGGCCTCTGCTTCATCCGGAAATTCCAGCATTTTGCGGCGAATACCGGAAGTGAGCCGTGAATACTTCTCAAAATCTTTTGGGCTTAAGCGCAACGAAGACATGATCTCGCGTTCCATGTCGGCGACGACACCGGTTGCGAGCAGCATTTCTGGGCCCGGCATCGGACCTGCCGACACGATGCCGTCGACCGGACCATCGACCGGCAGGACATAGGGCTTTGTGCCCTGGCGGCGAACAACGACTTCTCCCGGGATGGGCGTTCGCAGAGTTCCGTCCGCAACTCTTTGGGCCAGGACGAGGTTGAAGATACCGGACTGAACGGCGCTGAGTACCAGTCGTCGCATGGTACGAGTTTTATTTTCAGGCCAGTGATCTTTGGGAAGTGTGCCTTTCAGCAGACGCAACCCATCCACCAGCGTATTCCCCTGGTGTCCGAACCGCTGAGTTCCGAAATAATTGGGAAACCCATCCATCGTCAGCAATTGGAGTCGATCGTGGACGGCCTGAGCAGCCTGCGGTGTGAAGGCGCCTGACGGACTGCGAAGGACAAGCCGAAATCTGTTGCCGCGCAGATGGCCTGTCTTAAGTTTATTAGGGTGCGCCGTGACCATGAGCACTTTTATGTTGTCATCATTCAGCTTTTCAGCGTGTTCTGTGAAGCGCTTTGGAACTGACACGAATTGCCGCGTGACCGCGTGTCGGTCTTTCTGCCCGGCAAGGCCGATTTCTTTCACTGGTACCCCGAGATTCCTGACGATGCGATGAATCAACTCCGGCGATGTAAGGCTGCGTTTTTCGATCCACAGGTAACCATGTTCGCCTGCTCCGGTCGGCTGGTACGCGGGAATCTCATCCACCTGAAAATCTTCCGGAGTCCTTCGAATCAGGCATTCCGGTAATATCGGGTTGTAAAGCCGTGGTGGATCAATCACGCGCGACAGCAGGTCTGAAGAAATGGTCATCGAACTATGGGTTCCTGAAAACGCAGCCCTGCAAGCCGTGAAACATTTGACGGCACTTGTGCAACGATTGCTGACGCACTGTATCGCAGCAACGCTGCTGATGCGCGCTCAAAAAGCCGAGCACCGACAGGCTTGAGGATTTTTACCGGAGCCACGAACAATTTGGCCGCGGCCGATCGCGCGGACTTGCGGAACTTTGCTTTGCCGGAGATCCTTCCGGCTAAGGCACTCTTCAGGAAATCGAATCTGCCAGGCCGGAACCGCCTGCAACATCCGTGCGGTCGCTGCCGAAATGAAGTAACATGTTGTGGGGAAATGAGTTGCGTGTGGGAGATTGTCCCTCAACACGCTGGCTGGTTGAGTTCCGTGTGTTAAATCCGGCATTCCGCGTGGAGTGCTCCGTCAAAATAAGTGCCTCAGAAAAGGGGTCAGGAACCAATAGTGCGCAGCACCCTTTGGGCCATTTTGCTATTGGTTCCTGACCCCTTTTCTGAGTCTCTTTGAAATCCAATCACATCGACGGCGAGCATTGAAGTTTTTCGGCAAAGAGTAACAGAGAGATTTATTGCACATGAACGAAGATGGAGTCCGAGTTACACGAATCGACTGGCTGGCCGTGGTCCCTTCCCTGCGATTGCTTGAGGCTGTCCACTTGTCCGTTTCGCCGCGAGTATTGACTCCAGTCATACTGCTGCTCCTTGCCGGATCTGCCATGATGCAGGGGCCGGGGCTGATATTCGATGCCCTCAGGAGCCAGAATGCGGTTTCTGACACGCCGGGCATATTTGGCTTTGAGTCTATCAATAGGGCTGTCGGTGCTGTGAAAATTCCGGAGTCTCCGGCTTTAATCCTGACAGGAAGCTTTTCCGAATTCTGCTTCAGTATGATCGCGCTTGAAGTGTGGATGCTGGTGATCGGTTTTTGTGGCGTGGTGGCTGTCAGATCGGCTGGCTGCAGATTCTGCACCGGAACAGGATTGGGCTTGATTGCGTCCACCAGGTACACACTGCAGCATTGGCTTGCGATTCTGGTCAGCGCCGTGTTGAGCGGGATATTGCTGAGCTTACTGGGTGTGGCATTCCGCATTTTGTGTTTGGCAGGCGCTCTTATACATCCAGGTATTACGGCGTTTATTTCGCTGCTGTGTGTCCTTGGATGTGCTGTATTGGGAATGGGTTGGCTCCTGTCGCTGGCTGCGATCGCGATTGATCGCTGCGACGGAGCCGAAGCGCTGAGTCGGGGGATTTGTTATGTCTTGTCGCGTTGGCAGCGGATTCTGGTCTACGCCGCTGGATGCTGCTTGATCCTGTGGCTGAGCGATCTAGTGATATCGGCCGTCTTTACCAATGCGCACGGGCTGACATCTGCGATGTTAGGCAAAGCCGATTCAGCGCAGGTCGGGACGTCGCTGAAATTTTTCCGGGACGCGATCCACCTAAGCATTTTCTTTTGCGGGATTGCGATTGCCTACGTCTTGCTGCGAAACATCGAAGACGGTGTGAGCCTGCGGGAAATGGACGGAGGAAAGCAGTTCGCTTCGTAGTCGTTTAGATCCCGTCGGCGGAGCGACGGGCGTACGGTACACACGTCGCTCCGCCGACGGGATTCGTTGTTTGTGGTCCAACGCGGAATAAGGGTCAGACTTTCAGTCGTGTTTGCAGCAGTTCGCGTAGTTTGTTGAGATCGCTTGCGAAGCCGCGAATGCCCTCGGCAAGCTTCTCCGTTGCCATGGCGTCCTCATTCAGCATCCACCGAAACGCGGATTCATTCATCTCGATCCGGTCGATGTCCATTGCGTCAGCCGCCGATGCGTTAAGTTTTTTCGGCACATCCGCAGTGCTGCCGCTGAGTTGCGCGAGCAGGTCCGGGGCGATCGTCAGCAGGTCGCAGCCGCACAAAGCCATGACCTGTTCCTTCGTGCGAAAACTGGCGCCCATGACTTCTGTCTTGTAGCCGTATTTCTTGAAATAGTTGAAAATCTGGGTCACTGAGTGAACGCCAGGATCATCTTCAACCGGTATGTGATCTACTTTACGTTTTGCTTTGTACCAGTCGTAAATGCGTCCAACAAAAGGGCTGATGAGTGTTACGCCGGCCTCGGCACACGCCACCGCCTGACCAAAACCAAACAGCAGTGTCAGATTGCAATGGATACCGTCGCGTTCAAGTTGCTCGGCGGCCCGGATGCCCTCCCACGTGCTGGCGATCTTGATGAGTACACGGTTCGTGTCAATTCCTGCTGCCTGATACAAGGCCGTCAGGTGTCGGGCCTTCTCTACGGTAGCCTTCGTATCGAAGCTCAGTCGCGCGTCCACTTCTGTTGACACTCGTCCGGGAACAATCTCGAGGATCCTGCAGCCAAAGTTAACGGAGAGCTGGTCGATAATCGCATCAACCAGTTCACCTCGCCTGTTTTTTTCGGCGGAGGCCGCATTGATCGCCGCGTCGATCAGATCTTTGTACTGCGGCATTTGAGCGGCCTTGAACAGCAACGAAGGATTTGTTGTGGCATCCTGCGGGGTATGCTGTGCGATCGCATCAATATCGCCGGTGTCCGCCACAACCGTGGTGTGCTGTTTGAGCTGGTCCAGACTATTCATAACAAAATTCCTCTCAAAACATCGATGCTTCGAACAGAACTCTTGATCCATCCGAATATCGGTATCGAATCCGCACAATAGACAGCAGAGTAATCAGTTGAGTGACAGTTCGAAAGTCAGATCAGTCAGGAGTGCTCGCTTGGGGAAAACACTTCGACCCGCGAGTGGGCCACCTTCTCCCCTTGCGGGCTGTCAATTTAGTCGCCCACGGGCTCGCCCCGTGGGTTCGCAGCGCTTCTGCGCTACGCACACGCGGCCATTTCCTGGCGCGAAGGCCTTGCGAGCGCCTCAGGTGCACTCGGGGGCGGCTTAAATCGACAGGCTGCT
>JAGQQS010000417.1 GCA_020426105.1 Planctomycetaceae bacterium | reverse complement strand
TATTTGCGTTTTCTCTGTTGTCCGGAATGCAAAGCAGACCTGACCCTGCATACGGGATCTTCGTCGAACCACGAAACCTCCGGAGCAGCAGGCGATTCGTCGGTCCAGGAAGGGTCGCTGTGCTGTACCGGATGCCGCGCAGCGTACCCCGTTCGGAATTCAATTCCGCGGTTTGTGGAACATTCGTCCTACGCCGAGTCGTTTGGTGCACAGTGGAAGACATTTTCACGTTCTCAGCTGGACAATGAGAATTATCACGAATCACAAATTCGCTTTGACAGCGAAATCGGCTGGCAGAAATCGGACCTTGAAAATCGGAGTGCGATTGAGGTGGGATCCGGGGCCGGACGGTTCGTGGACATTGTGTCCCGGCAGAACTGTCAACTCATTGTCGGGCTGGATATCACCACTGCTGTCGATGCAGCTCAGGAAAACCTTGGTGACCGACCGAATGTGTTCTTTGTGCAGGGAGATATTTTCAAATCACCCATCAAGCCGGGATCTTTCGACTTTGCCTATTCGATCGGAGTGCTGCACCACACTCCGAATCCACAGGCTGCGTTCGGTGAAATGGTAAAATTTGTCCGCGATGAAGGAAACGTGGCCGTCAGTCTCTATGACATTTCATTGTATCGGCGACCCAACAGGAACAGTCTGAAAGTTTCCACCATCGAGCTGTTCTGGTCCCTGAATCTATGGCGTTGCGAAGTCTTCCGACAGATCACAACCAGAATTCCTGACTCACTGATGATCCTGTACTGCCGGACAGTAATTCCTGTTTTGCACGTTCTTAACAAGATCCCCGTCATTCGCTTCGTCCGCTACCTTGTTCCATCGACTGGTTATCGCAATTTGCCGATGATCTGCTCGATGGTGGACACAATGGACACCTATTCCACGAAAATTGTGCACCAATACCGTGCAAAAGATGTATTTCAATGGTTTCGCCAACTGGGGCTAAAAGAAACGGTGGTCATGAATAGCCGTGCCGGCTGGATCAGTCTGAACGCTAATGTTGGCGATTCGGCCTCCAGAGCAGCACGACGAACCGTGCTGAGGCAGCCAGATGGTCCGGGGCGAGATGGCACTGTTGAATAGCGGGCAATCAGAGCCGGAGGCTCTGAAAGCAGACAACTGCATGAGTGCCGGACGAATTCGCAGGCTGTTGCCCGCATCACTGCAAGTCGAGAAAGCCAGCAAGCGTAAACGTGAATCTCAAATCCAAACGCACACGAGTTTTGTTTCTGGGTGGGTTTTCGGTTGGGCGAGACGGCACTGAAGGCGGGCAGGTTTTTGCGTGTCGATCGCTGGTGGCCAGTCCCTTGTCGAACTATGTCGAATGGAAACTGGTAGATTCGACTCAGCGATCATTGCCTCCGCCGGGCATTCTGATTCGAGCCTGGGATGCTCTGCGGCGACTGCTGCAGTGTTGTTCACATCTGATGTTTTCAAGAATCGACTCCGTGCTGGTGTTTACCAATTTTTCCTGGCTGAGCCTGCTGGAGAAAGGGCTCGTCTGCATCGTGGCGGGGTGTTTGGGAAAGCATGCGGTTGTCAGCTTCCGCTTTCACCCGTCGCTGCCACGGCGATTCACCGCACTTTATCGAGTCTATTTCAGATTAATCTGCCACTGCTGCTCAAAACTTGTTTGCCAAAGTCAACTGGCGGCGGATGAACTCGTCCGCCTGTTTCAGGTTGACTCCGGAAAGATCGAGGTCGTTCACAACTGGATTGATGTGACGCGGTTCGCAGCGGATCACAGCAGTCCCCACAGGCGGACAGATACCAATGTGCGGCTGATTTACGTTGGCTGGATGCATCCAAAGAAGGGCGTGCAATTCCTGATCCCGGCGATCAAACTCCTGTCTGAGATCAGGCAGAATTTTCAACTGACGATGTGCGGTGGTGGCGACCTGTATGACTCACTGGTGCAGCAAACGACAGCGCTGGGTATTCAGCATTTCATCGATTTCCGCGGCTGGGTCAAAAACGAAGAAGTCAATCGCCTGCTGAATGCGGCGGACGTTTTTGTCCTGCCTTCGCTGGCTGAAGGTATGCCCAACTCGTTGTTGCAGGCGATGGCGTGCGGACTTCCGGTCGTGACAACCAATGTCTCCAGCATCCCGGCGATTGTGACTGATCGGGTGAATGGCATCTTAATCGAACCTGCGTCGCCCGCACAGATTTGCGAAGGACTTCGAGTGTTGATCGATTCCCCCGAACTAAGAGATCAAATGTCACACACCAACCGACAGCAGATTACCGCGAATCATGATATTTCGACGGCGTGGAAGAAAATGGCGAAAATTCTGAATGTCGTCACGCACAGTAACGAGAACCTGGTATTACCGAACACTGGTACGGAAGAAACTGATCAACAGGCTGCTGCGAAGCAGGACTAAGCACACAGGTCGATTCGACCCATGTGCCATTTTCGGGCCCGCGTCGTGGTTGCCGCGCGCAACAGAAGAGGACAAAGTGAGACAGGTTCTTCAGAATATTCGTTCGGGAAATCTGACAGTGGATCAGATTCCTGCGCCCGCGGTCACTGATGGCGAAGTGCTGATTGCCAATCAGGCATCACTCGTGTCTGCCGGCACCGAGAAAATGGTGATGGATCTGGCGAAAAAATCGTTGCTGGGTAAAGCACGCGAACGTCCGGATCAGGTGCGGCGTGTGCTGGAGAAGATCCGCAACGAAGGCCTTCTGAATACATTTCGACAGGTACGTCAAAAGCTCGATGAACCGATGACCATGGGTTACAGCAGCGCGGGAATCGTGCTGGCCTGTGGTGCCGGTGTGCAGCACTTTAAACCGGGTGATCGTGTTGCCTCCAACGGACCTCATGCAGAAATCGTCAGTGTTGCCAAAAACCTCTGCGCGCATGTGGCGGACAATGTTCCGTTCGAACAGGCTTGTTTTGCGGTTCTCGGAAGTATTGCTCTCCAGGGGGTAAGGCTCGCCCAATGCGAACTCGGCGAAACAGTGTTCGTGATCGGACTGGGTTTGGTTGGACAGCTTACCGTAGCGCTGGCCAAAGCTGCCGGTCTGGTGGTGATCGGGACGGATCTCGATGAATCGAAATGTACGCTTGCCAGGCAGATGGGTGCTGATTTCGCCGAACCGGGTCTGGGTGCATCGCGCGTCGAGGCGATCACGTCCGGGCTGGGTGCGGATGCCGTAATCATTACAGCCAGCACGAAATCGAACGTTCCGATCGAAATTGCTGCACATGCGGTGCGAAAGAAGGGCCGCGTAGTTCTGGTTGGCGTCGTGGGACTTGAAATCGACCGACGCCCGTTTTATTTCAAAGAGGCCGAGTTTGTTGTTTCCTGTTCGTATGGACCTGGACGCTATGATCCGAGCTATGAAGAGCATGGCCATGACTATCCGGCTGCCTGGGTGCGCTGGACACAACAGCGAAACATTCAGTCTGTGCTGGACCTGATGCACCGCCGTCAGTTGAACGTCGGTCCGTTAATTTCCCATCGATTCAGCATCGACGACGCCACAAACGCGTATGAGATGATCAATAGCGGCAGCCAGCCGTTTCTGGGGGTCGTGATTCAGTATCCTGAACTCGCGACTTCGGACATCGTTCTGGCCGACCGGGAGCCCCGGTCGATCTCACTTCCTGACCGCCCCCCCGTCACGGGCAGGATTCGTTGCGGAGTCCTTGGCGCAGGAAATTTTGCGAGGATGGTGATGCTGCCGGCAATTGACAAGAGTGGCCTGTTTGAGCCGGTCATGATTTGCAGTGGCAAGGGTGTCACAGCGCACCATGCGGGTACGACATCCGGCTTTGCATCGGCCACAACAAACGAGGACCAGATATTTGATGACGATTCGATCAATACGATTTTCTCGCTGACGAGGCACGATCAGCACGCGCGGCACGTCATCACTGCCATTCAGCGCGGCCGGAATATCTTTGTCGAAAAACCACTTTGTCTGACCCTGGAAGAGTTGCAGCAGATTGAAGCGGCAATCGATGCTGCGGGCGACAGAGCTCCGGCAATCATGGTGGGTTTCAATCGTCGATTTTCTCCGGCGGCGGTTAAGTTGCGAAACTTCTTTTTATCAGTCAGCACACCGCTCACGATTTCGATTCGTTTCAATGCCGGAGAACTTCCCGCGGATCACTGGACTCAGAATGACGAAGTCGGTGGCGGTCGGATAATCGGCGAAGCATGTCACGCGATCGATCTGGCAACATATCTGGCCGGTTCTTTGCCGATCCGGGTTTTTGCAGAGTCCGTGGCAGTGAAGGATCCGCATCAGATTTCGGACGACCAGTGTTTCATCACGCTGCGTCACGCGAACGGATCAGTCAGCAGCATTGGCTATGTTGCGAGTGGTGATAAAGCGTTTCCCAAAGAGCGTGTCGAAGTTTTTGGTGGTGGCCAGGTTGGTGTGATCGATGATTTCAGGAGCGTGCAAACCTGCCGCGGCGGCAGGACGAAGACGGAATCCTTTGCTCAGGATAAAGGGCATTCTGCGGAAGTAACCGCCTTTGCGAAAGCGATTGCCGCTGGCAGTGGATCTCCGATTGCATGGGAACAGATCGTGGCCACGACGCTCGCGAGCATCGGGGCAGTGCGATCTCTGCGCGAAGGAATTCCGATATCATTTTCAGCCACGGGACATCGAACTAAGGATGAAACAGATAAAAACGACAGCCTGCAGG
>JAGQQS010000416.1:11322-12333 GCA_020426105.1 Planctomycetaceae bacterium | reverse complement strand
ATGATCAGGAAAATCAACCCGGACACTTCGGTGATGCTGCGACACCAGCAAACGCGCATGGCGTTACAAGAACAGCCGAGCAGCTGTCAATACTACTGCCTACCAACGCAGCGGTGCCCAAGGTCTGGATCGATGAAGAAATGAAAAACCTGGAGCTGCCCCTTGCCAACTCAAAAGCCACGCCAGAACATATTTCGGCGGAGTACTACTATCAGATTCCGGAAATGAAACTTCATCGCAGTTATCCGGTCTACCACCCCGATGAAGAGCCGTCGGGTTATTATGAAAAACTGGTGACGACGGCGCCTGAAGTTATTTGGGACAGCGAACAACATCCACCCTTGGAATCGGAAGCCGACTGGGTGGCCGCAGGCGCGCTGATTTTCGAGATGCCCATTGGGTTTGGCTCGGGGCGAGTGCTTCCGTCGATGGAAACGAGTCTCTTCGTTAGGGATGCAAAATGGTATGCGGATCATGCCGTCCCGACGACCACAGAAGGCGTGAACCCATTCTTCCGATACGTCATCAGGGAGCTAGGAAAAGTTGAAGTGGGAGTGTTGTCCTGTGCGATGTGCCACACTCGAGTGATGAGCGATGGTACGGCTGTGACCGGGGCACAAGGCAATTTCCCGTTCAGTCGAGTGTATGCCGCGCAAATGCTTGAGCAGGGCGCGATTCCGGAAGCGGTGCGCGGGCTGGAAGGAAATCTGTACGGTGCTCCCTGGATTTCTCCGGATCCGCAAGAGGGTCTATGGTCCATGTCGCTTAGCGACTTGGCCGCAGCACATGCCTCTGTTCCTCCGGGCGTTCTTGCTCGGCACCGTTCAAGTCCTCAATCCCCCGTAGTCGTACCGGACCTGTTCGGACTTCAAGCCAGAAACTATTTGGATCGCACTGGCTTACAGCACCAGCGTGGTATTCAAGACCTCATGCGTTACGTAGCGCTCAATCAGGGCATGGACGGCCTTTCCCAGTTTGACGACTTCGTTCCGGCCGGCAAAGACTTCAGTA
>JAGQQS010000416.1:10919-11315 GCA_020426105.1 Planctomycetaceae bacterium | reverse complement strand
ACGTCCAGAACCAGCTGCGTATTTCTTTGGGCGCTATAGCGACGAGCAACTGTTTGCGCTTGCGAAGTACGTCTATTCCCTCAAACCGCCGGTTAACCCGCATTCAATAGACGATCTGGCAGAGCGAGGCCGACAAGTGTTCATGGCAAGTGGGTGCGCCAGCTGCCATCAACCGGACAAAGATTACGGCAGCGATCGACTCATTGCAGCACCTGGCTTCGAAGTGCCGGACGATCATCCGGAAAGGTCACGAGTAATGAGCCGTCGAGTCAACACGGATCCTACGTTAACTCTGTCGACGCGCCGCGGGACAGGATTTTACAAGGTTCCCTCGTTACGCTCGGTGTGGTTGCGTGGACCATTTGAACACAACGGTTCAGTAGCCACACTTGAGGA
>JAGQQS010000416.1:0-10816 GCA_020426105.1 Planctomycetaceae bacterium | reverse complement strand
GCCTGCAGCTGGAGCCAGATGAAAAAACGGCTTTGATTGCGTTTCTAAAGTCCCTCTGAGTCGCCGTTCGACGGAAGTGGATAGTCTTGTGGCACCAAACTACCCCAAAAACCAAAAGCCAAGGATGAAAGCGGTCAGCAAAACTGCGGTTTCCCTATCATTGCTCAGCGTCTCAAGTTCGGGATGTCGGGCGACGCGCAATGGTCAGTTGTGTGCGGAACCATGTTCAAGTCGACGCGTCTTCACTCCATGGGTGTCGAACAGGGCGGATCGAGCCGATCGTCCGTGATGCCCCACAGGCGGGCTACTAAGACCTGCATTCAATGCTCCGCAGCACCTTTCTTCAAGGAGGCCGCGACGCGAGCCAAAGAGAAAGGGTTTCGACATCACTACCTGTCGTTGGCCGGACATGACATAGGTCATCATTCTGACTTCGCAGATGGGTCAATGTTAGGCCTAACTGCGGCTGTCGTTCATGCCCCAGGTTGAAGCGTCATTGGTCGTGAGATATTGGACAACCACGTCGAGAATACTGTTCGTGCGACTGCGCAAGCTGAAATGTCTCGGTGGAAGACGCGGACGTGACTGACGATGAAGAGGGGAGTTCCGTCGATTAGAGGGCAAGCTCGGCTTGTTTGCCAAGTCGTCGCAGCAATTTTCGGTTCGAGTAACCGATTACGAAAAATTCCCAAGTTGTTGACCCACAACAACTTAGAAAGGAGCTCCCCCGATAGGACTCGAACCTATGACAAGGCGATTAACAGTCGCCTGCTCTACCAACTGAGCTACAGGGGAATAGGTGCAAACGTCGCCCAGCAGCAGCATTTTCAGAATAACTGCCGTTTGAGTCTCGAATATGGTCGGAAAGTAGCGATCGCCGCGAATGGATGCAAGTGTCTTTCGGGTGTGTTCTCGTTCGTAATTGTATCCGGGATTTGATCTTGCGCAGAATTCGCCGGGTTGAGACAAGTTCCAGGCAGAAAAATGCTGGTTATATTGCATTAGGGATTCCCCAAAGGCATCGTTGGTTCGCGCAATTGGCAACAACACAGGGCGTTTTTACGGATTCTCCCAAACCGAATGTGCATCGGATTCAGCGGTGTCGTTCCCACTCGCGAACGAAAACGCGGATCCATTCTCGCAAGATGTACTTCCTGGAAATTGTTGATGCGTGTTGATTTTCGCAGTGTTTTCGGTTCTGGTGCCCCCAATGTAGAGTCTAGTCTTCCCGGATTGCCTTAAAGCACAAATTTCACCCCGTCAGACATCCCCTTGAGCAGCTCGATCTGAGACGTCGGATAGCGGGATTCCATGACCAAATTCTCCAGACAGGAAAACAGATGAATCGCAGACGATTGGGACGCAGTCCGCTCACCGTGTCGGATATTTGCATGGGGACGATGACATTTGGGACGCAGTGTGACGAAAAGCTCTCGTTTGAAATTATGGACCGTGCGTATGACGCCGGAATCGATTTTTATGATACGGCAGAAATGTATCCTGTGCCGCCGAGTGCCGAACTGGTCGGGCGCACCGAAGAAATCGTGGGCCGCTGGTTAAAAACCAAGCCGCGAGAATCGGTCATTGTCGCGACAAAAATCACCGGCCCAGCGCATGGCTGGTTCGTTCCACCAGTAAGACACGGCCATTCGGCAATCGATCGTGTCCAGATCATGCGCGCCGCAGAAGCGAGCCTGCGACGTTTGCAAACGGACTATATCGACCTCTATCAAACACACTGGCCCGATCACGGGGCGCGTTATGAAGATGTGCTTGAACCACTCACTGAACTCGTCAAGCAGGGCAAAATCCGTGTTGTTGGAAGCAGTAACGAAACGTGCTGGGGACTCATGAAAAGTCTGGCCGCGTCTGAAAAGTTCGGTTTGTGTCGTTATGATACCGTGCAGAATAATTTCAGTCTGATTAACCGCCGCTGTGAAAGCGAACTCGCACAGGTCTGTCGCCGTGAGAACATCGGTCTGCTGCCGTTCTCTCCGCTCGGCGGCGGAGTGCTGACGGGCAAGTATATTAACGGCGATCCGCCGGGCGCACGTTTCACGGAATACCGAAAGCTGGGTGAGCGTCAGCAAAGGCTCGCCGACCGGTTTCTCAACAAGCGAGTTTGTGATACGGTCGATCGACTTAAGACCATTGCCGATAGTCTCGGTATTACGCTCACCGCGCTGAGTGTGGCCTGGAGCAAGCAACACGACTTTGTCGCATCCACGATTATCGGCGCGACGACTGTGGCACAGCTGGAAGAAAGCCTTGCGGCCGACGGCCTGCTGTTGGACAAAGAAACGCTCGCACGCATTGACGAAATCGATGTTGAGATCCCTACTCCCATGAAAGAAGACGGTCTGCGACGGTTGTGATCCCGGCATCAGGCTTCGCAAATGGCCCTCGCGTTCAGCCCCATAGTTAAGGTAATTTCAGCAGAGCCATAGCGTCCGAACGCGGTAAACCGGTACACTGTGATCGATTGTCAGGAGTGGCGTTGCCACGCCGGCCTTCAGGCAACGCTGTGAAGTATTTCTAAACAACAGAAACAGCGAACAACCCCTCATCCGGCCTGTCGGCCACTTTCTCTCCCTGGCAGGGGAGAAGACACATGGCCGGCGCGGCTGAAAACACGACGATAAATGCTTCTCAGCGTTGGCCTTCGGGGATTCATTCGATGTCTTTAGGAACATTGCCGCGGGTTGTCGGACTTCAGGAAATCCTGAACCGCTGTCAGCGACTCATTTGGGTTTACACATTCCTCCGCGGCACGGCAGAGACACTCTGTGTCTTGATTGCCTGTGTGCTGTTCGGCTGTCTGCTGGACTACCTGCTGGTGCTGCCAGGTGTTGTGCGAATGACCGGATTGACGGCTACATTGCTGCTGACGCTGGGTGTAGCATGGAAGCGTCTGGTGCGTCCGTTGACAGGTTCGGCTCCGGCGGAGGAACTTGCGGCGGCTGTAGACCTGCGTTTTCCGGAACTTCATGAATCAATCGCGACGCTGATTTCCATCAAGTCACAGACCGCAACGAACAGTGAATCAGGCTCGGACTGGATGCAGAACCGACTTGAGCAGCAGGTTCGGTCACAGATCGACAGCATTCATCCGACAGAAGTTGTCCGGGGACGACCGGCCATAAAACGCTGGGGAATGGCAGCGATATCTGTGATGGCGATTCTGATACCGTTACTGCTTTGGCCATCGGGGTCGCAGTTGCTGTTGCAGAGATTTGCGATGCCGTTTGCAAACCTCGCGGCACCGACGAATTTGTATTTTCAAGTCCCGTTGGGCAGTCGTACAGTCGCAGTCAACTCCGATGTCCCGTTCCTGGCAACCCCCCATTGGCGGACAGGAAGCGGCGGCAGAGTGCCGAACGATGTCACTGTCGAAATCGACGTTCCCGGAGGAAGCAGTCAACTTCTGGCAATGGAGTACGATGATCGTGAAGCACAGTTCTCGGCATCACTAACAGATATTCGCAGCTCGGTCCGCTTTCGGATTTGCGGTGGTGGTGCGACGACAGAATGGTTTGATCTGACAGTGGCGGATCCTCCTCGCGTTCTGACCGCGGTATTAAAGGCGACGCCTCCGACGTACAGTGGTCGTCCAGCTGAAACATTTGACGGCATCGTGGGTGAGATGCATGTCTTTCAGAACAGTGCAATTGAGATGGCGTTAACCTTCAACAAGCCCGTTCAGAAAGTTGAAATTGACTGGGAAACATGGATCCCGATTTCGGTACCCGGAGATACTCCTGCGGAACAGTCAGAATCCAGCATGATATCGCCGGCAGTTCTTTCCGCCGACGGCAGGTCGGCTCTCTTCAGGTTCGATGCGATCGCCAGTGGAGAGTTTGACTTTCGCGTCGAAGATTCACTGGGTCTGACGAATCTGAAGCAAACGCGGCGACACCTGATCGTCACCACAGACGCGCCCCCGAAGCTCATCGTCACCGGCATCCATGACGGGCTCGACGTACGTCCCGACGATGTGCTGCCATTGAATTGCGTGGCAACTGATGATGTTGGAGTCGGTGAACTGCAAATGCATCTCCAGAGAAACGCAGAAGCAGAGTCGATCCACCAGGCAGACGGATTCGTGCGCGGGGGCCTGCGAGCGGCTCATGATTTTCAGATTGACCTGAAATCGCTGGGCGTTCAGGACGGTGACGTTCTGACGCTAAAAGTGAGAGCCGCGGATGAACGGCCCATCCCCGGTCCGCAGGAAGTCTGGCAGGGGCCATGGACCATTCGGATCTCCGAAAGCGCCGCAGCGATTGGTCAAACGGCGCTGCGGGAAGCTGATCAGAAGTTGATCGAAGCCCTGCGCAGCATTGAACAACAATTGCTGCAGGATTCCCTGAAGGCCGTTGCATTGAAGGATCAGCTGACGCAGGAATCGAACGATGAGAGGAGACAGGCCATTCGGGCTCTCAGCGAAAATGAGCAAACGCAGGGGCGGACATTACAAAGTCTCGCGGAGGAGACCGCCACGCATCCGTTGATGAAAAGACAGGCGACAAACCTGACGCAGCTGGCACAGGACATGCGACATGACGTCGCGAACAGGCTTGAGGCAGTGGCCACGGCGACTGAACAGGAAGCGGCACTGCGCGACATGCAGGAATCAATCAATCAGCTAAATCGCATTCGCGAAGAACTGCACCGTGTGATCGACGACATCGAACAGGCGGCGCAGCTGGAACAGGAACTGGCTGAACTAAATCGACTGGCACTGGAAGCTCGACAACTGGCACACGATTCACAAAAACTTCAGCAGCAAAGGGAGAACGGACATCCGGAAGCAGGTCAGTCAGAGGAGGATCATCAGACGAGATTGTCTGAAACACAGCGGCAGCTCCAACAGGAGCAGCAGGAATTGACCACGGATCTTGGTAAACTGCTGCAGCGGCGAAAGGAGTTATTGCAGGCGGCACGCGAGGCAGAACTCGACCGAGCCGCAAAAATTGCTGGGCAGACCAGGCGCCTGGCGCAACAGCAGCAGCAACTTGCCGAAGGCATCACCGAAAATGCGTCGGTTGAGCCTGACGATTCAGCCAGCGCCGCGACGGAAGATCGGCTCGCTGAGTCAGACGTCGCAGAAAAACTGCTGAATGATCTGGCAAAGATGACGGCTGCCGCGCGCGAGACAGCCGATTCTGTCCGTGCAACGCATATTGAACCAACCGGGGCGAAAAAAGACTCAGATCAGGCCGCAGAGCGCGCCGACGAAGCTTTGCGGCATGCTGCCGCCGGTCAATTTGGACGTGCGACGGAGCGAATGCGGGATGCTGCGGACGCTTCCGATCATGCCGCCGATCACATCCCGGACGCTGTGCACCAGGACCTTCGGGAACGACTGCAGCAACAGCGGGACAATTTTAACCGCATGTCGAAAGTCGTCGAACAGCTTGAGAACAATGGGCCTGCAAAAGTGGCCACACAGAAGTCAACACAACAAAACGTCGCCGCAGCCGCGGCTTTGTTACCAGAAACTTTGAGAGAGCTGGCTGAGCGTTTGAGCATTTCCGAACTGGGTTTGCAGGACCAGGCGACCCCGGCGGACGAAGCCGTTCAGGCGGCGCAGAACGGAGCAAGGTCAAGTGAAGCCGCCTCCGAAAGGCTGAATGAATCACAATTGCAGCAGGCAGGTGAAGAATCCGAGGATGCGTCACAGCATCTTCAACATGCGGCGGATCTGACGGAGCAGGCGGCCCAGGGCCATCGAGAACCAGATGCGATCATTCCAGGCGATGTCGGAGAAAGTGTCAGCGATGCGCTGCAGAGTTTGAAGCGTGCAGAGAAAATGATGGGCGAAGAATCAAGGCAGCCCGCTGATGCAGACCCGAGTGGTTCGAACCCGGATGATGCCACCGGTCAATCAGGCGCCGAAGGTCAGTCCGATTTTGAATCGCAGTCTGGTTCGGAAGCGCTAGCGGGCAACGATGAGTCGGGCGCCCCGCGTGAGGACTCCGACAGGCCAGGCGAAGCGGAATCTGCACAGACACAATCTGCTGGCGGCCAGCCAGGGCAGCGGCAAGCAGGCGATCCGCAAGGTAAACCTGGCAGCAGCGCGAAGGGGAAAGGGCAGCAGGCCAATTCAGCGGAACAGCTTGCGAGAGCTGCGAAGTCACTCAATGCCGCGGCGCGCGGCGCGTTGCCCAAACAATTTTCTCCTGGTCAGCTGAGTACCGATCCGGACGGCGCATCGGGCGAGCCAGCTGCGGAAGGGCACGTTTCTGAATTTGACGGTCAGAGTCCGGGTGCAACACGCCGACACGGGAGCGGGCGTCGATGGGGCGGTCTGCACGATGCACTTGACGCCGACGTCAGTGATGCAGGCAAAGAAGTACTCGACAGCGAGTACTCAGAACTCATCCAGCGCTATCGACGTGACTTGGCGCGCTCCGGTCAGAATTCGTTGAGTAAACCGGACGCAGAAAAATAACCCGGGAGTCAAAGTGCTGAAGGCCGCGGCACGATTCCGACAGATTTTGGCATATGTTTGTCCGGATATGCTCTGCAGAATAGTTGGGTGTCGACACGGACGGATGTCACCACGGGAAGGCGAGGGGCCGACGAGTCGCTCCGCGGAAACACACGGCTCAGCAGGAGCTTTGCCCTCCCGAAATGGAACCCACTGACGAATGACCAAATCCGCGACTGCACCCAGAGTCGTTGTCGCTCGTTGGATCGTTTTATTTCTGGTCAGCGGCCGCGTATACTGCGGTCGGTTGCCGACAGCGTATCGCCGGATTCGGAATAATTCGGAGTGGCGTGCGTGGCCGAATGCTGAAGAAACCGCTATTGAAGCAACAACGCACTCAGACCCGCGAACCGTGTCAACATCGGCCGCATGGCTTCTGTCGGGTCTTGTCCAGCCCATCCTGAAAAGAAAGTCCCGCCATGAAGCTGTGGTTATCCCGCCAAGTGTTTTCCTGCCTTCTGATGACGTTCGCTGCCGTTCTGCCATCGCAGGCGGAAGCGGCTGATAAAGTCGAATTTGCAAAGACGGAATCCGCCCTTGAAATCACGATCGATGGGCAGCCATTTGCGACGTATAACATTTCGCCGGAGTTCCGAAAACCGTTTTTGCTCCCGGTGCGGACGGCATCGGGCGTTGTTTTGAATCGACCACTGGGTGACCCTGCGGATGCCGACCATCCGCATCATAAAGGTGTCTGGAATTCGGTTGACGAAGTCAATGGAATCAAATTCTGGAACGAGAACGGCCTGATCCGCAATCTAAGTGTGCGTGTCATTCAATCGGGTGGTCCGGTGGGGATTTTCGAATCGATCAATCAGTGGCGGCATCCGGAGACGGGCGAGCCACAATTGACGGAAACCGCCATTGTGACGATCCATGCAAACCGCCTGCTTGTCTATGACATGCTCTTCACCGCATCACATGTTGCCGCCGACTTTGAAGATACCAAAGAAGGACTGTTTGGGGTTCGCGTCGCCGCCTCCATGAAAGAAAAAAATGGCGGTCATGTAGTCGCCAGCGACGGAACCGAAACGACGAAGAACTGTTGGGGGAAAGCATTTCCGTGGATTGATTATTACGGAACGGTCGAAGGTAAAACAGTCGGAGTGGCGATTATGGATCACCCGGGCAATTTTCGTCCTTCTCGTTATCACGTGCGGGATTACGGGTTGTTTTCTGTCAGCCCGTTCGGCAACCATGCCTACACGAATGGAGCGGAAGAAGCGGCTCCTGTGCATTTGGAGAAGAACGAGTCACTACGGCTGCGGTACGGCATGTTCTTTCACGACGGCGATACCAAAGACGGTCATGTGGCTGAAGCCTGGGAACAGTTTGTGAGCAGTACCGTCAATTGACGGCCAGCAATTCGGTTGCCGCGACGCGTACGCGGTCAGCGGCGGATTCTGTGATACCGGAGAGCAACGGGAATTGCTTTCCGGTTTTTGCAATGCCGCAGAGCGACACCGCTTCGTGCAGCACCCGGATCGGCTGAATTTCGTTCCGCAGGTCTTCCAGAGGGAGGAACTTTCGGCGAATTTTTTCGGCAAGGTCGTAGTCTTTCAGGATGATTGCTTTCAACATCTTCTGTGACAGCGCAGGATTCACGCAGACGCAACCGGAGGTGTAGCCGTTCAATCGAAACTTCGTCATGTGAATCAGCGCGGGTTGTTCGCCGATTCCGCTGCAGATCAATGGTGTATCAACGAGAGACACGAGGCGGCTGAGAAATTCATCGTCGGCAGTATCCTTCCGGACGATCGCGTATTTGATGAACGAGACCAATCCGTCCCGAACCAGTTCCGCTGCGCCTTCCGGACTGATGTAACCTTCTTCTTTAATGTACAGCACGGCTGGCCGCCCGAACGCTTCAACAAAGCGACGGAAACCGTTCATCAGTCCGGCTTCAGTCATGACGGCTTTTGTGGGCAGTACCATGGCGGTGGGATAACGGGTCTTTCGCAGAATATCTGCCTGATCCATCATCATTCCGAAAGACGGTCCGACCGAAGGAATTACAAGGGTGTCCGGTCCGGCCACCGATTCGAGCATCTCCAGCAGGAATTCGTATTCGGATGGGCGGATGTGATACAGATTTGCATTTCCGCCATACAGCAGCATCGACACGCCGCCGGCCTCGATGTGGCGAATTAGCACTGCATTTTCCTCACGAGAAATGCGATCGTCATCATCGCGGGCCAGGGGCGGTACGGCGAGCACAGATGAACGGAATTGCTCCATACGGACGGGAGTAGTTTGCATATTTGGGTGGTTTATCTATTGGTTACAGGAAAGCGACACCAGCAGGCGAAACAGAATCGCGCGTCCATTTCGAGGTCAGCAGTCTACTTCATCATGTCCTGCAGGCGATGCAAATGAAAGTGATGCGGGCCTAGTTTTCCGCCATAGTTTCCGGCGGTGATCCGGATCAGACCCGAAACTGCCACGGCAGCATCCACCCCAGCCTGCATGGCTTGCGCGACCGCCATCGCGGAAAGACCGTCAATCACGATTTCGTAGACCGCATTTTCCGCTGCGGCGAGTGAAGTTTCAGTCTGGCCCACAAGGGTCGGACAGAATTTATCGTTCGTACTGGCTCTGAGTTGCGGATACTTCGATCCGACTTTTGAACCACTCCGCACGATGCCGGCGGGAAATGGCATGATGACATCAGGAATCTGTCGGATCGCGGCAGCAGCAGCTCGCGCTGCGTTGAGCGTTGTGATCTGCGAATCCCCGCATAAAATCAGATTGCCGCCTCCGATCCCCTTGATCGTTCCGAAGTAATCTTCGCACAGGAATTCGCCATCCATCACAGGAATCCGCCAATAGCGACGGCTGCCCAGTTTTTTGGAAATCTGAAACCCGTCTCCGAAGTAACGCAACTGAGCTCCGACCTTGATGCGATTCTCGCGAGGACTGTCAGTAAGCCCGGAATAGCAGGCCGTTGTCGGACAGGTCAGAACATTCTGACCGACTCGTGACGAAACCGCCTTTTCGAGCGACTTTTTATTAAAGGCGAATGCAAGAACAGAGACACCTGGCCGACCGTCGGGCGTCTGCGAGGGTCCGAGCCCGCGTTCAATTCCGGCTTCGGCATCGCAGCCAATGACGCTGGACGCATTGCCGCAGAACTCCAGTGCTGCGGTTGTCGCCAGATCCAGATCAATGGCCGTGATGATTAACCGAGTCCCCACCATGGGGAAAGCTTCGGCGAAGGTATCGTCAATGGTGACCGCGTTCTGCATGAATCTGAGGAGAAACGCTGAAGGAAAAGGCGGCAGGAGAGAGTCGAGTCAGCATTGAAGTCGAATCGACAGGTGTTGGTCAATCACTTCCGATTGGAAAACCGGAGACTTCCCCGATTCCGGGGATTACACATTTGTCCGGATCTCCTAAAGTGGGCAGCGCCCACGGAATTTCAAGCAAATGCTCGGAAACGCGACGCTGTCGCTCGGAAAAAAAGATGTTCGGACCGCCCGTGCATTCTGGGGGGCAAGAAACTAGAGTGCCTAAAACAGACAACCTGTCTGTTTTGGGGATCATTTGGCTTTTGGTTGGACGTTTATGAAGTTTCCTCAGCCGTTTTTTAAGTGGCGACCACACCCCTGGCATGGTCTGGAGGTCGGGCCCGATCCTCCCAGACTTGTGCATGCGTTCATCGAAATTTCTCCGTTTGACCTCGTCAAATACGAAGTTGACAAGGTGACGGGCTATCTGCGAGTCGATCGGCCTCAGCGTACGTCTTCACAGCCTCCGGCCCTGTACGGCTTTATTCCGCGAACGTACTGCGGAAAACGCGTCGCTGCCATGATGCCCAGAGCAAAACGGGGCGACGGTGACCCGCTGGACATCTGTGTTCTGAGCGAACGGCCGATTACAAAGTCAGAAGTCATCGTCAATGTGCGAGTCATCGGGGGACTGCCGATGCTGGACAACGGTGAAGCCGATGACAAGATCATCGGGGTTCTGGCCACGGACAACATCTGGTCCCATGTTGAAGATCTGGATGAACTTCCTCAGGCTTTAGTGATGCGACTGCGGCACTACTTCGCCACCTACAAGGTGATGCCTGGCGATACCGGAGAACAGGTCTCGATCGACGGCATTTATGATCGCAGCCATGCAGAAAAAGTGATTCAGGCTGCAATCGCGGACTACGAAGAAGAATTCGGCGAAGGCTGACATTGACTGTTTCTGTCAACTAGCTTAACCTGACTGCGTGGAACCTGCCGATCAGAAGATCTGTGAGGCAGGTTCCCACGGATCTGGCTGAGGCCGGTTCCGGAATTTGTGGTAGGGAAACCGTTCCTGTCCTGTTTTGACTGC
>JAGQQS010000415.1 GCA_020426105.1 Planctomycetaceae bacterium | reverse complement strand
TCAGAAATCCGGGTCCACCCGACAGGTAAATTCGTTTACGCTGCCAATCGCGGTCACGATACGATCACGGCGTTCCGGGTCAATGCAGAAACTGGAGAACTCTCATTCATCGAACGCGAACACGTCCGCGGCGCGACACCGCGCAATTTCAATGTTGATCCGACAGGCAAGTGGCTGCTGGCGGCCGGCCAGGATTCACACACGCTCGCGAGTTTTGAAATTGATCAGACCACCGGTGAACTGGCCTACAACGCCAGTGTCGTGCATGCCCCTTCATGCATCTGCGTTCTGTTCGGGCCTGAATAAGGACAGGTCGCTGAAATACAAACCACGATAACATCGCAAAGGAGTAAAATTCGGACTGTGATCGCTGTCGTGAAATGGGATTCAGACACATACGCTGCGGGTAAGGCGTCAGACGGGGGGCATTTCAAACCGGCCTCCGGCCAGCGTGCCCGTTCGATCATAGACGAATTAACGCAGAGTCCCGTGCGTTCGCTGCAACGCGACGCAGCACGGGATCTACAAACAATAAGCGACGGCTTTCACGAGCCTATTTGCCGCCTTTTTCTTTCTTCAGAGACTTCAGGAACGCAGCCATCTCAGCCTTGCCTTCGTCGCTAAGATCACCAGCGTTCTCAATGGCCTGAGTCTGCAGTTCGATCGCACGGTCCAGCTTTCCCTGATAGTGCAGAAAGTGGGCCAGCGTATCCATGATCATGCCGTTCTTCGGCGACTTCGTCAGGGCTTTTTCCGTGGCTTGCGCAGCCGCAGCGACCAGAGCCGGTGAGAATTTGGCATCATCCTTAGCGACTTCGTAGATTTGCCAGGTGAGTTCGTTAATTGAATCGGCATCGACGTTTTTGTCATCGGCAACAGCGAGGAGTGACCTGGCGGCCGCATCGAATTCTTCTGATTCGACGAGCAGCTTGAACTTGATCATCGTCAGTTCGGATTTTTGTTCGGGCGTCGCTGTACTGATAATTTCGTCCAGTTCGGCCATGCCTTGTTTCAAATCGCCCTCTTCGATCTTTGCGAATACCGGCGTGACTCGTACCTGAAATTCCAGTTTCTCAAGCATCTGGATGGTGGCTGCATCGCCATCCGCTTTCTTCTTTGCTTCGGCAAGGATGGTGAGCGCTCCTTTGGTGTCACCTTTGCGCATTTTTGAGGCAAGTTTCGCCATCAGCGAATCGTGGTCCTGCTCCTTTTTGAACTTCACCAAAAATGCAGCCCGATCCCATTTATCAGCCACGATCTGTTCCAGGGGTTCGTCCAGCCCCATCGGATGTCCAATCCATTCTATCTGTCCGGTCTTGCCAACGATAAACGACGTTGGAATTCCGTTTTGCGCTGCGGCTTCCATGTAGTCCGTGCCGACCGATGCATCGGGGTCTGTAGTCAGGCAGTAGGCGCTGGTGAGTTGAGCGTATGTTTGTTTCGGTGGCTTCTCCGCCTTCTCTTTCTTAGCATCTTTCGCATCAGGATCAGCGTCCGGTTGTGCACTTCGGACAGGAGTCTTGAGAAACGCCTGAATCGTCTCGAGATCTTCATCACTGATACTGATAATTTGAACGCCCTGTTTGGCGTATTTGGTCTGCATTTCGGCCAGATGCGGCATGCTGGCAATGCAAGGGCCACACCATGTGGCCCAGAACTCGATGACGTATACGCGTCCTGGAGCGAACCTGGTGACCGGCTTGAATTTTCCGTTACCGTCGCTGATCCAGTGTTCTATATCGAGGGCGGGGGCTTTGGAGCCGATTGTGAGCAATGGCGTTTCTGCTGCGGCCGGTGCATCCTCGGCGGCTGCTTTAGCCGGAGCCTTCTTACCCTGAGGCGATTTCGCCTGAGCGGCCGCGACAGGACAGAAAGCGCTGGAAGATATCGCTATCGCTGCCAATCCGAGCATCCATGATTCGAATCGTTTCGACATGAGAAACCAAACCTTGACTGAAAAAACGATGTCCGCAAGCCATGAACCAGAATCCGAAAACAACGATTGTTCCGGATGTGCGACCTGCTGAAGTCGCGATCATAGCACACAAACCCCGGGGGCTGGCTAGATCAGAGTCGTGAAGTCTCAAACCTGAATCCGCCTCAACACGCTCTTCACGAACGGTTTACAGCGATTCCGGGCGATGAGCACTCACGCGAGTTCGGCTGGACTTTGCCGCCTGAATCCAATAGGCTACCGGGTTCCCGTCGAGATGATTCAGGGTGTCGCACAGGTGTTGCGGCGATCTCTCGCGTGTCTCTAAGTCGGAACTGTCTGCCGGGTTTACCTGTTGGACGGCCCGTGGTGGATGGAAGTACAGAATTATGGTCGATCGTAACCTTTTGCGGGAGTTTGGAGTCGAGGACAGCGAACTGGATGCAGTGATGTCTGCGTCGTTCCCTGATTTCGCAGATGACGAAAGTGTCTTTTACGAATCAGAAGCTCAGACATACGCGCTGAATGATATCATCCACGGGACCATTGTTCGTGTTGACAACGAAGAGGTCGTCGTTGACATTGGCTTCAAGAGTGAAGGTGTCGTCCAGCGTGATGAATGGGACGAGACTGAGCCTCCTCCGGAAATCGGCCAGAGAATTGAAGTTCTGCTCGAAGAGTTTGAAGACTCAATCGGCCTGATTGTACTTTCCAAGCGCAAGGCGGACCGCGTTCGCGAGTGGGAAAAAATCATCGCCACTCACAACGAAGGCGATGTGGTCAAAGGTCAGGTGATCCGCAAGATCAAGGGCGGTCTGCTGATCAATATCGGCGTGAATGTGTTTCTGCCTGCGAGCCAGGTGGATATCCGACGTCCGAACGACATTGCAGAATACATCGGTCAGGAAATCGAATGCATGATTCTGAAGATTGACGAAGCGCGACGCAACATCGTTGTGTCCCGCCGCCGTCTGATCGAAGAAGAACGCGAGAAAATGAAGAAGACCCTGCTGTCCAATCTGGAGATTGGTCAGTTGCGCAAGGGCACCGTCAAGAACATCGCCGACTTTGGTGCGTTCGTGGATCTGGGCGGCATTGATGGTCTGCTGCATATCACTGATATGAGCTGGGGCCGGATCAGCCATCCGACAGAAATGGTAAAAATCGACGACGAAGTCGAAGTCATGGTCCTGAATATCGACTATGACAAAGAAAAAATCGCGCTGGGCCTGAAGCAGAAGTCTGCCAGCCCATGGGCCAACATTGGTACCAAATACCCAGTGGGCTCGCGAATCAACGGCGAAGTTGTCAACGTGCTTTCATACGGTGCGTTCGTCAAACTGGAAGACGGCATTGAAGGTCTGGTCCACATCAGTGAAATGTCCTGGACACGTCGCGTCAATCACCCCAGCGAGCTGGTGGCGATCGGCGACAAAGTCGAAGTCATGGTGCTGGGCATCAATGAAGACAAACAGGAAATCTCACTGGGCATGAAGCAGACTCAGCCCAATCCGTGGGACGAAGTTACTGCGAAATATCCGCCGGGTGCGATGGTCAAAGGCACGGTTCGCAATCTGACGAACTACGGTGCGTTTGTTGAGCTGCAGGAAGGCGTGGATGGCCTGCTGCACATCAGCGATATGTCCTGGACACGCAAGGTTTCACATGCCAATGAAATTCTGAAGAAGGGTGATCCGATCGAATGTCAGATTCTGACAGTTGATGAAGACCGCCGCCGAATTGCTCTGGGTCTGAAGCAAATGGGCGAAGATCCATGGGAAACTCGAATTCCTGAAAAGTATGCTCCCGGAAAGACGGTCACCGGCAAGGTCACGAAGATCACCAACTTCGGTGTCTTCG
>JAGQQS010000414.1 GCA_020426105.1 Planctomycetaceae bacterium | reverse complement strand
AACAACGCGGATTGCTGGATGACACGCTTGTCGTTTGGGCCAGTGAATTTGGACGCACACCGCTTGGTCAGGGAAATGACGGACGAGACCATCATCCAACGGCCTTCAGCATGTGGATGGCCGGGGGGGGCGTCAGGGGCGGCGTTGTGCATGGTGAAACGGACGAAATTGGCTGGGCTCCTGTGCGAGACGCCGTGCACGTCAATGACTTCCAGGCGACACTGATGCATCTGTTTGGGATCGATCACAAACGACTGACCGTCAACTATCGTGGTCTTGACGTACGGCTCACGAATCTGGACGGTCACGTGGTCCACAATGTGATCGACGGTTGAAGGGCACTCCGTATGAACTGCATCACGCATGCAAAATCCACTCTGAGCTTCGTGTTAATGACAGCCCTGAGCAGCATTGCGTTCGCGGATGATGTTGTCGATTTTAATCGTGATGTGCGGCCGATTCTTGCCGATCATTGTCTGCATTGTCATGGACCGGATCCCACTCAGCGGCAGGCGAACCTAAGGCTGGATCTGCCGGAAGGCGTTTATGACGAACGTGACGGGCATCGCGTGATCGACCGCGAGTCGCCGCACAACAGCGAATTGCTCAGGCGAATCAACAGCCGCGACGACGAAACCAGGATGCCTCCACCGGAAGCAGCACGTCAGCTGACAGCGGCCGAGATCCTGACACTGCAACGCTGGATTGAAAGCGGCGCCAACTGGAATACACACTGGTCATTTGTTCCACCGCAACCTCCGACCGTTCCGCAAGTTCAGGACGATACGTGGCCACGCAATGGAATAGACAATTTTATCCTCGCGCGGCTCCAGCGTGAGATGCTGTCGCCAGCCGAAGCGGCCGACCGTTACGTACTGATTCGCCGCGTCACACTCGCACTCACAGGTCTGCCCCCGACGATTGAGGAAGTGGATGCATTTGTGTCCGATCAATCCGAGGACGCTTACGAACGCGTTGTGGATCGCCTGATGAACTCTCCGGCCTATGGCGAACACATGGCATTGGGATGGCTGGAAGCGGCCCGTTACGCAGACAGTGCCGGCTATCAGGCTGACTGGGAGCGATTCATGTGGCCGTGGCGCGACTGGGTGGTTCAGGCGCTTAACGAGAACATGCCTTTCGATCAGTTTACGATTGAACAGATTGCAGGTGACATGCTGCCGAACCCAACGATGTCGCAGCGGCTGGCGACAGGCTTCAATCGCAATCATCGTATCAACGATGAAGGTGGCAGTCTGGATGCTGAGTTCGAAGTTGAATATGTCATTGATCGGGTTGACACGACGTCCACCGTGTGGCTGGGAATCTCAGCGGGTTGTGCGCGTTGCCATGATCACAAATACGATCCTCTGTCGCAGCGTGAGTTCTATCAGCTTTACGCATACTTCAATAATGTGCCCGAAAAGGGCATTGACGGTCGCAAAGGCGCTGCCGTGCCATTCATCGACGTGCCCAACCCGAAGGTACAGCAACAGTGCGAAGAATTGGCCGCTGAGCTGGAACAGGCGAAGAGGAATCGCCCCAATGAAGCGGAAGAGATCAAGTCAATGGCGGAGAAACTCGAAAAGCTTCGCACCAAAGTCACCACTCCCGTCATGGTGATGCAGGAACAGTTGGAACGCGAACCCGCATTCATTCTCAAACGCGGCGCATATGATCAGCCGGACACGAGCGAAGCGATTCCTCCAGGACTGCCGCAGGTATTTCTGACAGAGACGGAAAAATCTCCCGAAGATCGACTGGGATTCGCACAGTGGCTGGTTTCAAACGACAACCCGCTGACAGCCCGTGTGATTGTAAATCGCATCTGGCAACATCATTTTGGGACCGGTCTGGTAAAGACGTCCGAAGATTTCGGCACCCGCGGAGATCCTCCGTCGCACCCGGAATTGCTGGACTGGCTGGCGACGGAATTTGTGCGACTGGGCTGGGATCTGAAAGCGATGCACCGCCTGATTGTGACCAGCGCTACTTTTCAGCAGTCGTCACACGTCAGCGATTCGCTTCGCGCCATCGATCCGTATAACCGCCTGCTGGCGCGCGGGCCGCGACTGCGACTCAGCGGGGCCGCCATTCGTGACCAGGCCCTGGCGACCAGCGGATTATTGGTGCGCACCATGGGTGGCCCGCCAGTGAAACCCTATCAGCCCGAAGGGCTGTGGAAAGAACTGTCCTTTGGCACCGGGAAAACGTCGATTGACTTTTATGTGCAGGACCATGGCGAAAGTCTCTGGCGACGCGGTCTGTACACTTTCTGGAAACGCACCGTCGCGCCGCCGCAACTGGCTGCCTTCGACGGTGGTTCCCGCGATATGTGTCGCGTTCGCAGTGACCGGACCAATACGCCACTTCAGGCATTGACACTCCAAAACGACATCACGTTCGTTGAAGCTGCCCGGCATCTGGCTGAACGCATGATGCTGGCTGCCGAGGACAGCTCCGAAGATGGCCTCAGGCTGGCCTGGCGTCTCGTACTGGTGCGGCCTCCGGCACCGGATGAATTGCAGATCCTGAAGCGGGCGCTGGAACGGTATCAGGCGGTGTTTCGCTCTGCCCCCGATGAAGCCGCAAAATTGCTCGACTATGGCGAATCTGCACGCGACGCCCGCCTCGATGTCGCTGATCATGCGGCATGGACGATGGTGGCGTTGTCAATTCTGAATCTGGACGAAGCAATTACTCAGGAATAGAAACATTTCAGAATGGCACCAAATCGCAATCAAAATCATGAAACAACGCATGCGATGCAGCAAATGACACGACGTCATTTTTTCGGTGCTGGTTCTGCCGGACTGGGCATCGCTGCGCTCAGTTCACTCCTGTCTCAGGACAGCTATGGGGCTCCTGATTCGTTGACCACAGGCTTTTCACAGTTTGCGCCCAAAGCAAAACGGGTGATCTATCTGTTTCAGAGTGGCGGGCCGTCACAGATGGATTTGTTTGACCACAAGCCGCAAATGCAAAATCTGTTCGACGCAGAATTACCGGACAGTATTCGCATGGGACAGCGAATTACGACGATGACATCCGGCCAAAAGAGATTTCCGGTCGCGCCTTCAATTTTTCGATTTCGGCAGCATGGTCAAAGTGGCGCACTCCTCAGCGAACTTCTGCCGCATACGGCTGAAGTGGCTGACGACTTATGTTTCATCAAGTCCATGGAAACTCAGGCGATCAACCATGACCCGGCGATTACGTTCTTCCAGACAGGGTCGCAACTTTCCGGTCGTCCCTGCATCGGTTCATGGTTCAGCTACGGACTGGGTACCGAAAACGCGGACCTTCCCGCATTCATCGCGATGACATCGCTGGGATCCGGAAACAGGAACGATCAGCCGTTGTATGATCGACTTTGGGGAAGCGGATTTCTGCCCACGACGCATCAGGGCATCAAACTCCGCGGCAGCCGGGACCCGGTGCTGTATCTGAACGATCCGCCCGGTGTTTCGCGGGACGTTAAGCGGGCTATGCTGGACGATGTCGCGACATTAAACAACAAACGTCTGGAATTAGTGGGTGACCCGGAAATTGCCACGCGAATTGCGCAGT
>JAGQQS010000413.1 GCA_020426105.1 Planctomycetaceae bacterium | reverse complement strand
AGGGTCACGCTCAGGTTGTGATGAATACCCTTGATTTTGGTATGTCACCCCAGCAGGCAGGTGATCAGCCACGAATTTCGCATTCCGGAAGCTCCAGTCCATGGGGCTCAAAATCCAGTAACAGCGGATCACTTTCACTTGAGCGCGGAATCGACGCCGCGGTGAGGCAGCAACTGGCGACCATGGGACATCGGATTGATCCAGGCGTCGGCGTCCATGGTGGCTATCAGGCAATCTGGCGAGTCGACAATCCGCGCCGCTACTTCGGCGGATCGGATCCACGTAAAGACGGGGCAGCGATTGGTTATTAGACGCCCTTGCGAAACGTTCCGGAGCCGAGTGTGTGTCCTGGAGGACTCATTCGACTGACCCTGCCCGGGCACGGCTTGAGCAGTGCATGGCCGCAGCAACGAAATTTCGAGGTTGTACCCACACATCGTGTGTTCGAAACACAACTCGTGTTGGGGATTTGTAAATCCGCTAACAAGCGATAACAGGACGCTAATAGTCGCAATCACTATCTGTTTTTATCAGCGTCCTGTTAGCGATCATTAGCGGTTCGGAAATCGATTGGTAGGGGGCACGTCTGCTGCGGTAATCAGCGACCCTAAAAAAACTCCGTGGCCGCGCTGCGTCGAGAGTGGTCGAGGTGCAGGGAAGAACGACGAGGCGACAATTGTCGTACCAAAACCGCCAAAGTTGTGTGTCAATGACAGGCTCACATCCCCGCCGGACTCAAGCGTTGCGGATCAACAGCCAGAATCGCCCATGAAACAGGGCCTGATTCGATGGTGCTGACTGGTTCCAGTTTGCCGGCGACTGTAGTTCGATAGCCGGCCACGCGACCGCTGGCTTCGCCGGCGACATACAAATGGCGTCCGTCAGGCGTAATCGTGAAGGAGCGTGGCACCGCTTCGGTTGGTGTGACTGCAATCTGCGTCAGCTGACCGGACATCTGGTCAATCTCATATCCAGCGATGCTGTCATGTCCGCGATTTGCGACATACAGAAATCTGCCATTGGGGGTGATGAGGCATCGTGCTGTCGAGTTTTTATTCGCGTCGAAATCATCGGGAACGGAGGACGAGGATTGGCTCAGCGACAACGATTTCGAGACAGCGTTACGGTTATACATGGATGCGCCGTCTTCTTCGCTGTTGCCGGCTTCATTACTGCAGTAGGCCCAATTGTCTGAAGGGTGCAGCACGATGTGGCGAGGATGCTGGCCCGCCTTTGCCGAGACGAATGGCGGATCGAGCGGCGTTAAGCGGCCCGTGGCCGCATCAAAACCAAACTGGTATATGCGATTGGCCCC
Source organism: Planctomycetaceae bacterium (assembly GCA_020426105.1). Classification (GTDB taxonomy): domain Bacteria; phylum Planctomycetota; class Planctomycetia; order Planctomycetales; family Planctomycetaceae; genus SXXK01. Next base: position 1,108 of record JAGQQS010000413.1, on the reverse strand, counting down.
AGTATGCGAGACATAGACAGTCTCATTTTTTGAATCGATGGCGATTCCATGTGCATTGGCGGCCGTTGCCAGAGACTGGACCGGAGATTCTGAAATTCGTCCGCTTGAGGCGATTTGGTGCACCGTGACTTTGTTGCTGACGTAATAGGCTGTCAGCAGGAATTTCCCGGAACGATCAGTCACTAGAAAAGCAGCATCGTCGCCGCCATCAACGGTATTAATCAGAGTCAACGTGCCGTTCGCGGAATCGATGCGGTAGGCAGCCAATTGCCCCGAACTCCGCAATGAGACAAAAAGAACTTTTCCATCATTCGACGCCGCCAGAAATGCGGGCTCAGCGGGACAAATGGTGTCATGCTGCCGCACCAATTCTCCGGTTTCGACATGTCTGCTGAACGTTACAATCTTTCGCTCCTGCAGCAGGCTGACGAAGACAAATGAGTCACCGCAGGCACGTAAACAGTTGCCGTATAGAAGGAGCAGCGCAACAGTCAGTATTCCAGGGGGCTGATGCAGCCGGAATTGCATGCGACTAGCGCACCACAGCAGCCGCATGACGCGATGCCACTCAGGACTGTGATTTTCAAACTGACGATGGTCTCGAGCGATTCTGCCAATACGAATTCGTCCCATGGGAGTGTTCCAGTCGGAAATCGTCAGAAAAACATTCAGAGTGGACTCTAACTAATGGGCAAACGTTCGCAAATGAAACCATTTTTTACGATCTGTTGTCGTGCTATGCTGCCAAATCAGGATTGATCGAGAAACCGGGGGGCATACCGAACGTTGCCAGCGTTGTAAGCAGTCAAATGATGATATACTCCATCGGGTGATTTGGCATTGAATAAGGAAACAAAGCAACGATGCGTTATATAGACCCACATATTCATATGGTGTCACGTACGACTGATGACTATCAGCGCATGGCACTGTCAGGCTGTATCGCAGTGACGGAACCGGCATTCTGGGCGGGCTTTGATCGCTCCAGCGCTCAGGGGTTTGCCGATTATTTTCGGCAGTTAACTGAGTACGAGCCACGGCGGGCAGCGTTGTTTGGGATCAGGCACTTTACATGGCTGTGCATTAATCCGAAAGAAGCCGACGATCC
>JAGQQS010000412.1 GCA_020426105.1 Planctomycetaceae bacterium | reverse complement strand
CCGTGTGGACGACGTTGACCGTTTCGCCGACGTCGTGCGTATGCCTGAAGCTCTCGGCTTGTTGCCGGTCGGACTGAGCCGGTCGATACAGTCTGCGGCCTCCACTGACTCAATGGCGTCGCCGGAATCGACGGCGTCCTGTGACAAACGGTCGGTCGATTTCAGGTCGTGAATTGCTGTCACCACTTCCAGCGGAGTCTGAAAACGAGAGGCGGGGTGGCGCGCCATCATGCGTTCAATCAGACTGGCAATCGGAGGAGACACGTCCGCACGTAGTTCGGTAACGGATGTAGGTGTTCGGTCGCGGTGAGCCATTAGCTTCTGCATCGTCGTGCCCTCTGGAAACGGTGGGCGTCCGGTGAGCAGAAAATAGCAGGTGCAGCCGAGGCTGTAGATGTCAGCTCGGGTATCTGCCTGATGAGCATCCATGACTTGTTCAGGAGCGATATAGTCGGGAGTGCCCAGAATTGAGCCAGCCAGCGTCAGTGACTCAGCCGTGCGCTGGAGGAGTGTATCAGGGTCCGCATCGGCTGCTGCGGCGGAGTGTTCTCGTTCTCTGGCAAAACGTGCCAGGCCGAAGTCCAGAATGCGAACCTTGCCCGTACGAGTCACCATGATGTTTTGCGGTTTGATATCGCGATGCACCATGCCGTGCTGATATGCGTGCTGCAGTCCTTGAGCCACCTTGCGGACGACACCCAGAGCCTGGTCTGGTGGAAGCGGGCCTTTACGCTGAATCAGTTCTGCAAGGCTGATTCCATCGACGTATTCCATCACCAAAAAGTGCAGCGATCCGGCCTGTTCAGCATCGTACGCGCGCACGATGTTGGAATGAGTCAGCAGGGCTGCCGCTTTGACTTCGTTTCGGAAGCGATCAATCATCAGAGGATTTTCAATCAGCCGACTATCGATCACTTTCAACGCCACGATGCGGTCCATCATGCGATGCTGAGCCTTATACACAACACCCATTCCACCTCGCCCCAGAGGTTCCAGAACGCGATAACGCGGATGGTCATGAAGTTCGGCGGGTAATACCTGAGCGGCATCTTCTGTCGGAGCCGGTGATCCCGGAAGACCAGGGCTCGTCACGATTGACCAGTTGTTGTTGTCCGTAACCCCGTCGTCGCTCATGTCTCGCAGGCGAACCGATAGCGGGTCGAGCGGGAGCCTGGACATCGCTTCACAGCAGGTCTGACAACGATCCACATGCGCTTCGACCTCCAGTCGTTGCGGCTCCGAAAGACGACCGTCCAGAAAGGCGGCCAGCAAAGCCGGTGCGGGGTGGTGTGTGGATTCGGGATGCTGTGCGGATGATGTACTCATGAATCGGCGCACTTCAATCAATCAGTTCCTGCCCCATGGCTCGCAGCCGAGCCATGACTCGTGACCGGGCGATATAGATCGAATTGACCGTAACACCCAGATCTTCCGCGACATCGTCCACGGCTTCACCCGCCATCGCCACTCGGAAAAACGACTGCCACATCTGATCCGGTATTGTCGGGCGAATACGGGTCAGCAGAGACTGCAGCACATGCTGATCATGTTCATCATTCCATAACCGACTGAGTTCGCTGTGCGGATCCGACAACTGTTCCAGCACCTGCTGAAAGCTGCTGCCACCGGCGACCACAGGTCGCAGTCGCTTCTTCTTCCACGAATCCCGCAGACAGTTCACCGTTATTGTTCGCAACCACGTGCGGAATGAGCCTGGCCGCGAACGCGCGAAGTCGGGGAGCCGGCGAACCACCACCGCCAGCACATCCTGAGTTACATCCTCGACTTCCTGTTGCGACGACGAATATCGACGGATCCAGATCCGAATCAGGGGCGTATACAATTCGGTTAGCTGTTGCCAGTCGTCAGGGTCACCACAACTACGGATTCGTTCCAGCAGACTGACCGAAGTTTCCATTCGCCAAACTCCCCGGTTTCGTCAGCGCTGTGCAACAACCGACTCAGCAGCGGAATCAATGCCCTGACAAACGCAGTGCCCATGACGCAAAAATCCGGAATGTGCACAGATATTGCACCGTGCTGCAACGTATCGTAGTGCCGAGGCGTGTTGCGGTCAAATTTCGGCGAGGAATTGGACGTCCATCACCGATTCAACGCATCGCTGTGAAGCATTCGCCAACGTAGCCATCACGCTCCGCGTGATGAGCCTTCTGCGGGAAAGCGTCGTTGAAGTCGATACGTGTGGCCTTGCCAATATATCATATGCTCGCAAGAGGCTCGTCTCGGCGGAGCGAGACGGCTACGTAAGTCGCAATCCTCTTGCCGTCAATGGCTCAATCAGTGCTGTCAGGAGTGGCCGCGCGGGGCGAAGTGCGTGAAAACGCTCATAGCTTTGAACATCGTGCCCGGGAGCATAGAATGAGGGCCACAGCAGACACTTGAGCATCGGGCTGATATGACGGCTGCGTGAAGTTGATCCGGACACCTGCTGCCCGAAAACGCCCGGTGACACAACTTTTTTTAATACGACAGCATGCGCGACTCGATTGACGGCACTCCTCCTGCAGTTTTTACGGATCGCAGCACATTTAATGCTTACCCGTTCTGGTCACCCAGATTCTGGGCGGGGATGCGACTGGAACACTGGCTGCCGCTCCTGGCGCGCAATGGGTTTCGAATTCATCCGTCACGCGTGGCGTTCGCGATGGCGACGACGGGGGCCGCCTGTTTTAACACACTGCTGTATCTGTTGCAGCAGCTGATCTACGGGCGGCGGATTCGAGCGACTCAGCCCGTGGCTCCGCCGATTTTTATCCTCGGACACTGGCGAACCGGTACGACGTTTCTGCAGGAGATGCTGTGGCACGATCCACGCCTCGCAACGCCGTCCAACTACCAGACATACAGTGCCAACCATTTTCTGTTGACCGAATATCTGGCGCAACGCCTGCTGAAGTTTCTGCTTCCGGCAAAGCGTCCGATGGACAACGTCACGATGCAGTGGGAAAGTCCTCAGGAAGACGAATGGGCGCGTGTTACCATGGGGCTGCCTTCACCGTATCTGCGATGCGCGTTTTCCAACGAAGTACCTCCCTTTGCTGATTACAGCGATATGCACGGCCTGAGTCCTGCGGAGATCGACCGCTGGAAGAAGGGGTTTGTCAGATTTCTGCAATGCGTGACATTGCGGACGGGAAAACGTCTGGTATTCAAGTCGCCGCACAATACGGGGCGCATTGAACTGCTGCACCAGATGTTTCCGGATGCCAGATTTATACACGTGACTCGGCATCCGTTCACGTTCTTCCCTTCAACACTGCGAATGTATCGTTCCTTCGATGACTCGCAGTCGCTGCAGAAACCGCAGGAACAGGATGGACTTGAGGCATACGTGCTGGAATCTGGTAAACGAATGTATGCCAGTTACCGCGCGTATCGCCCTCAATTGCCGGACGGCCGGATTATGGATGTCCGCTACGAAGATCTTATTCAGAATCCCCTCGGTACGATGCGAGAGATCTATTCCCGGCTGGACCTGGGCAGCATTGACCCTGCACTTGAAGGGTTTGCGCGCTACCTGGCTCCGCGAACCCACTATGCCACAAATCGGCACCAGTTGTCAGATTACTGGCAGCAACGAATCCGTACGGAATGGCGCGGGTATTTTGATGAATTCGGATACTCGAGCGACGATCCCGCTCGAAAGAATTGAATAATTCGGAAAATCCGGGAAGAATTCATGCCTCCCAATCGTTGCCCATTCAGCCGAATGGTTTGCTGACCATTGAATGTGGCAACGAACCACCGGCCTTACCAGTTTCAGACGGATACTGTTTCACCGTTTCTAAGAAAGGCATTTCACATGTTTCGTCGCATTACGCTCGTATTGTTGATGGCAGCGGCCGCGTTCACCGCCAGTACAGCCACGGAGGCCCAGGCCGCAGGTCGCCGCCAGTATTACGGCAGTTGGTCATACCATCCAACCAACAATTACTATTACACGCGTTACCACTATCGACCCACACCCACGTACCCGACATACAGTTATCATTACTGTATTCACTATCCGTCGCAGCCACGTTATGTCTACTACTACAACCCCCACGCACGACATTATTGGGGACGGTTCGACACGGAGGGTAAAGATGGCGAACAATATTCTTTGCTGAAGCCGGAAGATCGCAAAGAGAACCTCGAAGATATTCCGGAGTCAGCATTTCCAAAACCAGGTAAGATGCCAGGAATTCCGGAAGGTACCGACGGGACAAAATCTGACGGTGCCAGCATTGAGCCGGTTAAGGAATTGCCGGACACTGATGCCACCCCCGACGATACCCCGGCGGGCATTCAGAAGAAGTAGTACCGTTTTGGGGTAACCGGCTTAGTCATCAAGGTCCGTCCGCCATAGAACCCGCAGTCGATGCTTCTGCATCCACTGCGGGTTTCTCATGCTTAAATGGACGACGAGTCTTATCTGCCAGAAGTTCGGTTCCCGCCCAGTGCCTTGGCCGGAGCATTAGAGAACGACGAAGATCGTGACGATGCCGAAGAAACGGAACCGGGATGCCGACCGCGAAACCCTTCCGTCCGTTCGTGGATATCGTCGTGTGCCGAAAGCAGCTCTTCCTGTGACCATGTTTCAATGTTCCAGTTCGCCTGCAGATATCCGCCGTGAACTGAACGCAAATGCTGAATGATGTATTCACGACTCGGACTGAAGTTTCCTTCCACGGACCAGTGATTGCCACGCAGCGGATAGTTGCCGGAAGTGGCGACCGTGATCGCTTCCGGATGATAAGGTGTCGGGCGTTGATCATTGCCGGTCATCAGCCAGCCAAACGTCCACTGATCCAGTGGCGTTGTGCAACCTCCACGAAACGATCGCGCGACGTCGCCGTTTTCAACATACACCACAACCGGTGCATTCTCGGGGTTCAACTGAATGACCACGTTCGCGATATCTGCGGAGACCGGGCCGGATTTATCAATGATCTGAATATGGTTCTCTGCTCCGGCGCCAATCTGCCATCCGCGGTTTCGGAGCAGCTCAAACGGCCCACCGGCAGCTTCGAGTCGCCCGAGTTCTTCTGTACAGCGCAGGCACGATGGTGCGGACACGATTAAAATTCGCTTCGCTCGTGGCGGGGCAGGGCGGTCCGGCGAAGATACCGAGTCTGTCGATTGCAAGGACTCGGTCGAGATTCGGTCGGGCTCCTCCGAAAACGCCAGGTCAACGAGCGTTGAGTAGATAATCACAAGTGCTGCAAAAACGAGCAAACGAATCATCGCTGGTGTCAGTTAAAGTGTTGTCGAATATGTCCCAAACTATTAACGTGGAAGGAATTACGAAAATCGCAATCGAACCAGTCTGGAGTGGAGAAAAGTTCCAGAGCAGATTTCTTGCCAATCTGCGCATTTGCCGCATTGTGCCGGGCAGGAGTTGCGGCGCAGCGACGGCCGCCGGTAAGCAGTAACATGGATTCCATGACACATTCCAGAGCTCACCGACCCGACTGATGATGAACTCACCGACATCTCTGAATAGTGGTTCGCGTGGCTGGAGAATTGCCTTCGATAGTACCGCCATCGAATTCCGAAATATGGATTCCATGGTTGCTTCGCCGGCTTTCGGAATCCGGCTGACTGTGGCTTTGATGTTCTGCTGCAGCGTCGCGACGAGGTTATCGATCGGCTCGGCCGTAGTTTGCTCACGAGCGGGGCTGCCTCGGACGACGACAGCAGAGCTGCTTCGGCAAGTACTACCTGCGCACACTTTTCTGAGGCACAATTCCTCATTTGATTGTTGACAGTGCACTAGTTCAGCAAAAAATCAGCCCGAGGGCGTTGACCGAGCGCACAGTGTCTTCGTATTTGTCGCCCAGCTGACGTCGCCGGATTTCCATTGATGGCTGATAAAGCGGTGCGGCCTGATGGTCTCGGCCCGTTTCATCGAAAACCACCCCAGATGGAAAATGGACGTTGCGGTATCAACATTCTCTTCACCGAACAGCCACGTTCAGCGCCCACGGAAACGTGGCTGACTTCGCGGTCGCCAGCACGCGCTGTTGTCCGTTTTCCGTCACCTGAATCTGCCCCTGATTAACCCGGACTTGCAGCATCGGACCTTCGTCCGCTGACGCCGGGACCATTGTCAGCATGAGAGATGTCAGCGAGACGGATATTTGATGCATCGTACTACTCCTGTCCCGTCAGCGTGAACGCTGCCCAGAAGAAGGGATGTGCGGCACCAAAACGTTCCCGACGGGCTGTGATGCGAGTCAGCTGTGCTGTTCGAAGCGCCGCAGATTTGTTCATTCCCTCGGTGAGGTTTACGAACAGGTCGCTCATCAACCGGGCGGTTTCCTGATCCGGAATTTGCCAGAGTGTCGATACCACCGATTCTGCACCTGCGAGTTGAAAGGCCTGTCGCAGTCCCGCAACACCTTCGCCGTTGCGTACATCTCCCACACCTGTTTCGCAGGCACTGAGTACCACCAGCTCAGTGCCGCGCAGATCCGTACCGACGATTTCGAGTCCCGTAAGGATGCCATCATCCACAGCCCCCGCCGCTCCAGGCTGATTGCAGCCGGCCAGCGCCAGTCCGCAGCGCAGCAGAGGATTGAACACGCGGCCGTTGCCAATCGTTCCAGCGGATGGCTGATCCTGCGAGTTGGTCGCCGGCGGCTCAGAAAGAAAGAAACCGTGAGTGCTCAGAACCAGGACTCGTGGTCGACTCAGTTGTTTGAACCGAACGTCTGAGGCATCACGGCTGGTGACCAGTTCAACAGTCTGGCCGGTATAAGCTTCCAGCGCCGGGCGAATTGCCGCTGCTTCCAGTGCTGTGCCGGGTAAACGTGAGAACTTCCCGGGACGATTGAAAGATCTGGTGCTGTCCTGTGATTCGGGGGAAAGAGCATCTGTGTCTTCAGACGCGGCGAGCATATGATCGAAGTCCGGGTCGGCAAAGATGATGGGCTCTGTGACGACTGCCCGCTTGATCGGCTGGAGCACAAGCTCGCGTCCGCTCAGGATGTATCGGATTCGATATTCCTCGACCAGATATGTCTCCTTCGCCGTCCTGAGAATCTCCCAGGGAAGCAGCCAAAGTTCACTGTCCGGACTCACAATCAGTTCTTTCGAGTCTGTCAGGTATGGCATCAAAGGATCCAGCAACATCCGCGACAGCGATGTGAGTGATTCCTGCAGACTTTGTTCTGCCGCGGATTCACCCTGCTCGCGGATGAGCGGGATCGACGCCGTGAGCTGTTTACGCACCGTGGCAACGGCACCATCAATGGCCTCCGCCTCACCCAGATCAATGACACGAATCGGCTGCGGCGATCCTACGCTCGGAATGATCCATGCCACATATCGTTCGTTGGACCACGAGTACTTGTCCTGGTTTGTCGCGAAGTTATTAACACGGATTCTGGCGATGTTGACCAGCAATGCATCAAACGGCAGCTTCTCCTGAAGCTGTCCTGTTGAAACCCAGGGATTACTCTGATTGAGTCCCAACCCGTGTCGTGCAATGTCAGTGGTCAGGGTCTGTTCGCGCGATTCAAGCTCCGCGATCTGTTCGATCTGCTCCTTTCTCCAGTCAGGGTCTGACTGCACAAACGACGCCAACTGAGAAAGGCGACTCCGCACGTCGCGCAATTCCCGAACTTTGAGAGTGGTTTCGGGCGAATTAATGAGTGCCCCCTCAGCAATGGCCTCTTGCCCGACCGCTTTTCCGTTGATCAGCCAGCCAGCCGATAAAGTCGCCAGGAGTCCATCGTCAGGCCGATGGTACGCGAGCGAAAGACAACGCGCCAGATTTGGCAGAAATGCAGTGGCCAGATAGTCGTCAACGGAGTCCTGTGGCAGTCCTGGCAGCACTTGCGCTGCGTAACTCCGTTCCGCCTGTCGATATTCCTGGATAAGTCGGCACGCCCCTGCTTCATCCCCGACAGCGAATCTGACGTAAGCATTGTTCAGCAGAAGGAGATTCTTCACCACTTCGCCTGATGAACTCTGCTCAAACCTTTCAGTCATTTGACCGGCTTCAGTCATCAGAGCAATCGCATCATTTGGATGACCACTCGCGACCAGATTCATCCCCAGATTGTTAAGCGAATTGAACAATGACCGGGCTGCTGCCTGTGAAGGATCTGTCTCATAGAGGCGGCGAATCGTCGCTGTTTGACTTTGCAGCAGAGTTCCTGCCTCAGCGTGGCGCCCCGCCCGAATGTACAGGACAGCAAGAATATTGCTCGCATCAATGTAGTTTTGAGACTCTTTGCCAAACTGGTGTTCGCAAAGTTTCAGTGTTTCCTCTCCAAAAGAAATTCCATGATCAAAGTCGTCCCGCGCGGTCAATATCTCGAGGATTGTATTACGCGCCCATATGCTCTGGCGCTGCGATGCTTCTCCCGCATTCGCGGATCTGGCCAGCGCATCCTTCGCCAGCTGTTCAGCCTGATTCAGACTACCAAGGCGCAAATGAACCCGCGCCACAGACTGCAATGCCTGAATCGTTAACGTGTGATCGGCCCCCGCAACTCTTTCGCGCATCTGCAGCGATTCCGAGAAATGTCTCAGGGAATGACCGAATTCGCTGGTTCGCAGATAGTGTTCGCCGATGGCGTACAGGCATTTTGCGGTCTCCATGTTTTCGTTTCCAAAAGTTTTCCTGCACAATTCGAGTTCTTCCAGCAGCACTATCTCGGCCTCCGAGTTCACACCGGTTTTTCTAAGGACACGGGCCAGATTATCGAGAATCGTGATGAGCCGACGGGTGTCATTCCCGGACACTTCGCGGCCCAGTGTCAGGCTGTCCCGCAACGCCAGGCTGGCTTTATCAAGTCTTGACGTATTTTCGTAAACCAGTGCCAGGTTGTTGAGCACTGCGAAACGCAGTTTTGAGTGAGCGGCCTCAGAAGCCACGTCCGGCCTGCTCAGCATCTCAAGCGACTCATTCAGGACGTGTTCCGCTTCTTTGAAGTCACGCAGGTACGTCAAAATCAATCCGAGGCTGTTCAGTGAACCGATCGTTACAGGATGGACCCGCCCATTGAGGACAGTCGAACGCTCCACAGCCTGCCGCAGGAAAGCCGCCATTTTTGTATAAAGGCGGCCTCCCTGGTTTCTTGCGAAATCTCCTTCTGCCGCGCGGTACAATGTCATCAGCTTCGATCTGATGTCAGCCATGTCCAGCGCAGCATCATCAAAAGTTTCTGCGTTCACTCCCAACAGACCTTCAAGCATGGCAATGGATTCGTCCAACTCTCCGGATGCCGAGAGCGATTCAACATACGTGTTGACTGCTATCTGAAAGTTCGCACCGGTCTTTCCCTGGAGTTCACGCATCACGCTGACATACCGTTCCAGGTACCTTCTGCTCTCGGCTGGATCCTCGCGCTGCAATGTCTGTCCGATGGCTCTGAGTAGAAACGCGAGTTCGCTACTCCCCGGGTCCAGTCGTTCCCGGATCGCCAGTGCTTCGAGCAGCAATGGTCTGGCTTCAACATTCTGCTCTTTGCTTTTCAGGGCATAGCCTTGTTTCTCAAGTTTACGCAGTCTGTCAACATCGGGCCGAGCTGATTCAGGGAAACGTCGTTCCCCCAAATGGGTTAAGAGAATCCAGCCTTTCTGTTCGCTGCCTGGTATTTTTACGCAGGCCCACTGCTTCGACTCGTCCAATTTGAACACCCACAAGCGATCGCGGTCGCGAACTCTGGAAAGCTCGGACTCACCGTCTTTGATGGGCGCTTCTGCCACGATGACTTCCATCATCAGTGGCTTAAAACCAGCAGCAGGCGACTCCTGAGCGGGAGCCGAGTTCTGCATCGTGAAGCCGAACACCATTGCCATGCAGCAGAGGTTCCTGAAAAATCCCCCTGCGGAGAACAAGAAGTCGGCAAATAACATGGACTGATCCTTGAAGCCTGTTCAACACGAGTCGGTCATACCTTCGTCTGCCACTTCCGGACCTGCGAGGCAACAACTACAGGATATTCGGCCCGTCGGCGCTCACACAACCATTAACCCGCTGCCGAACGCGAGGAGGACTGTTTTCGTTCTTAAAATTCCTGTTTCAAACAGTTCCCATCCTCACTGTTCGCCTGCGGTATCCGCCATGAACAGACCGCAGATGCTGAATGATGCAGATCAGTCGCCCGTGACGGTAAAGGCCGCCCAGAAGAAGGGGTGCGCGGCGCCAAAGCGTTCCCTGCGAATTTTGATGCGAGTCAACTGCGCCTGCCGCAATGCTTCGGGCTTATTCATACCGTCAGCAAGGTTTTTGAAGAATAAATTCATCAGAAACGCGGTCTCATTGTCTTCGACTTTCCAGAGACTCGACACCACCGACTGTGCGCCTGCGAGTTGAAACGCCTGGCGTAGTCCGGCGACTCCCTCGCCGTTGCGAATATCTCCCAATCCGGTTTCACAGGCGCTGAGCACGACCAGTTCCGTGCCGCGAAGATCCGTGCCGATGATTTCAAGGCCGGTCAGAATTCCGTCTTCTTTGCCGTCAGCGATCGCCGCAGCGCGGTTATTGCAACCAGCAAGCGCGAGACCGCAGCGGAGCAGAGGATTTCCAAAAACAGCAGTGTCCCCCTTAAGATCAGTGACCGCCTGCTGCGCTGCTTCGAAGTATCCGTGCGTGCTCAACATCAGCACGCGCGGTCGATGCAGGTTCTTGAACGCAGCTTCCTGAGCCTCGTCCTGCATCAGGACTCTGGCTTGAGCATGAGTATAGCTTTCGACGCTCGGCGTAATACTTACTGCTTCGACAGCGGTTGCTGGCAGACTGGGGAAATATGCGGAAGATACAGAACGCAGATGATGTTGATTATCGGCCTCGGATCGATCCACATCTTCTGCATTGAGATCGAAGTTGGGATCGGCGAACAGCACAGGTTCGCTGATTGCGGCGCGTTCCGGCGCCCGTCCGACGAGTTCCCGACCACTCAGCACGAAGCGCGTGCGAAACTGTTCGACGAGATACCGCTCGTCCTGCATCAGCAAGGCGTTCCATGGCACGTTCCAGAGTTCACCGTCAGGACTGATAATGATCTCACCGACATCTTTGAACAAGGGTTCCAACGGCTGAAGAATTGCCTTCGACAGCTCCTTGACCGAATCCCGATATGTGGACTCCATGGTCGCCTCGCCGGCGTTCGGAATCTGACCCACAGCGGTTTTGATGTTCTGCTGCAGCGTTGCGACGAGGTCATCGATCGGATCGGCCCTCCCCAAATCAATGACTTGTATATCTCCCAATCCGGCGGCGGGGATTACCCAGGCCGCGTAGCGCGGCGGTTGCCGATTTTTCTTGAGCGATGTGACATCGGCGACTTCGAACCTCGCAATGTTGACGAAGACAGAATCGAAGGGCAGACGGCCCTGGAGGGTACTGGCGGAAATCCACGGGTCCGCTGCATTCAGGCCCAGACCGTGGTCTGCGATCTGTTTCTGCAGCTGTTGTTGCCGGGTTTCAAGATTTGCCAGTGCCACGCGTCTTCGGGATTCTTCGTCTCCAGCCTTGTGAATTGCAAGCTTAGCGATATCGTCGCGGACCTGTCGCAACTGGCTGACCAGCGGTGCTACCTCGGCTGATGACAGCAGGGCCGCTTCGGCGAGTACTTCCTGCGCCACACTTTTTCCATTGAGCAGCCAGCCTGCAGACAACGTCGCCGTGCGAGAATCCTCTTTCTGATCGAGTCCCAGTGACAGGGCTGAAGTGAATGCCGGCCGAAAGTTTGCGGCAAGATATGTCTGCTGCGCCTTTTCAGAGAGTCCCGGCAGCAATCGCGCCATGTGGCGGCGAATAGATCGGCGACTCTGCTCACGCAACTGTGTGGCCTGCCGAAGATTACCCATGGTGACATACACAACGGAAAGGGTGTCGTAGTCGTCAGCGACAGAGGGATGTTCTTCGCCGAACAGTCGGATGCTGATTGCAAGGCTCTCTTTCAGCGATTCTTCAGCCTTTTGCGGGTTCCCCTGCTTTTGATAGAGAGTGCCCAAAGACCGAAAAATCTCACTGCAGCGCGGGTGATCGTTGCCGAACGCGTCACGATAAACCTGAAGGCTAGACAGCAAAAGCTTCTCCGCCTTTTCATAGTTTCCGGATTCCTGAAGTACGTCCGCCAGATTAATGAGTGCGATAGAGGTGTTTGGGTGTTTGGCTCCGAAAACTTCCGTGTAAATATCCGCAGCCCGCTGAAAGAACGACTCCGCTTTCTGGTATTGATCCATGCGTGTGTACAGCCAGCCGAGATTAACGAGTGAATCCGCCGCTGCCTCACTCTCCTTCCCCTGCAGTTTTTCGCGGGTGTCAAGCGCACTCTGCATCAGCGATTCCGCCTTCGCGTATTCACCAATGCTTCCGTATAATGCGCCCAGGCTGAACTCACAGCTGGCGGTTTGAATGTGACCCTCACCATGCAGCCGGGTGCTGATCTCCAGGGCGCGGCGAAAAACAGGCTCGGCATGGGAGTATTCTCCCATCCGATCGTAATTCCAGCCAAGAGAGTCGAGGGTAACGATGGTACCGTCGCTGTCTGTCAGACTTTCATGGATGGTGAGAGCGCGTTTGAAGAGCGTTTCAGCTTTGGTGTAGTCACCGCGCTCATGATACAGGCTTCCGAGGTCGTTCAGTGAATCGGCCGTATTGGAGTGATCTGTCCCAAACACCTTTTCCCGAATGTTGAGAGCCTGTTGAAACAACGGTTCCGCTTTTGCATAGTCGTTACTCCGAAAGTAAAGCCCGGCGATGCTGGTATAGGCCTGAGCCGTATTTTCGTGGTCCTCACCGAACAGTTTCCGGTTGATTTCCAGTGACTGCCGGATCAACTCTTCCGCTTTTTCGTAGTCATGAATTGTGTCGTAGAACCAGCCCAGATTGGCGCAGGCGTCTGCTGTATCCACATGCTCGTCGCCATGAAGTTTCTTCCGTACTTCGAGCGCTCTTTTGAGCAGCGGTTCGGCTTTGTCATACTCCTGTAATTCAGCGAAAACCAGTCCAAGGCCAGTCGCGGAGTGTATCGTGTCTTCGTGTTCGTCACCCAGGAGACGTTCCCGGATTTCCAGTGATTGCTGATAAAGTGGTGCGGCCTGTTGGTCTCGGCCTGTTTCATCGTAAAGCCATGCGAGGTTGTACATGGCCTGCGCGGTGTCTTCGTGCTCCTCTCCAAGCAACTTCGTTCGGATCTCAAGCGACTGACGGTAAAGTGGTTCTGCCAGCTCATCACGATCGGTGTTGTCGTAGAGCAGTGCCAGATTCAGCATGGTCAGAGCCGTATCCGTATCCTCATCACCCAGAAGTTTTCTGCGGATTTCCAGGGCTTGTTTATACAATGGCTCGGCCTTTTCATAGTCTTCCATTTCATCGTAAAGCCACCCCAGATAGAAGATGGACGTTGCCGTATCAACGCTGTCTGCACCGAACAAACGCGTTCTCATCCTGAGCGCGCGTTGATAGAGCGGCTCGGCCTTTTCATTCTGATCAGACTGATCATAGCTCAGGGCAAGATTATGCAGGGCTTGCGCAACTTCCGGATTGTCTTCATTATAGACCTCGTCCAGAATCTTCAGAGCGCGTTCGTAGAGGGGAACGGCATCAGCTAATCTGCCCGTGTTGTCGTACAGCAGCGCGAGGTCTGTCACGGATTCTGCGGTCTCGGGATCCTCTTCGCCGAGTAGCGCAGTACGGGCGGTTAAAGCTCGCTGGAAAAGTGGTTCGGCCCTATCAGGCTGGTCAAGATTGTTGTAGGTCAGCGCCAGATTACGGAGTGCCTGAATCGTATCGGGGTGATCATCGCCAAAAGCAGCAGCGCGGATTTCAAGAGATTCAAGGAAAAATGATTCTGCGGGCGCACTATCACCGGAATTCTCGTAGCTGGCGCCGATGTCATTCAGCACGTTGGCGATTAGAGGATGGTTTGCGGGAAGCACTTTCCGCCGCAGTTTGAGCGCGCGCTGAAATAATTCGCGCGCCGGTTCGAATTCCTGTTTCTCAAAGTGATCAGCCGCTTCGGTAAAGTACTGTTTGGCTTCGGTAAGTGACTGCTCATCCGTCGCAGAGGACTGGATGGGCGCTGCGTGCTGGTTCCAGATCCAGCCTTTCTGGTGCGACTGCGGATCGACCACACGGTAAAAATCGCCGTTCGTTTCCAGAGCCCACAGAAAAGTTCCCGCCGGCACGGTCGCCAGAACTCGCTGCTGTCCGTTTTCCGTTTCCTTAATTTCTGCCTGCGCGACGCGTGTTTTCAGCATCAGGCCTTCATCGGCTGCCGCCGATCGAAAAAGCAGAAAAGTGGTTGCCATCAGGACAAATGTTCGATTCATCATACTACTCCTGTCCCGTCTGTGTGAATGCTGCCCGGAAGAACGGATGAGCGGCTCCACATCGCTCCCGCTGCGTTTCGATGCGAGTCAACTGCGCCTTTCGAAGCGCCTCAGTCTTACTTTTTCCCGCTGCACGGTTTGCAAAAAATTCATCCATTAAACGCGATGTTTCCTGATCGGGGATCTGCCAGAGTGTCGAAGCGTGAAAACATCACGGGACGATCGCGCGATCCCACTCCGGCCGGGGACGAGCATTCAGTCGAATCGCGGGACGCGGCGGGAAGATGATTAAAATCCGGGTCGGCAAAGATGACGGGAGCCGATCTCTGCAGCGTGAAGCCCAACAGCACGACCACGCCGAAGAGGTACCTGAAAAATGCACCTGTGGGGAACAAGACGTCGGCAGATCTCATGGATTGATCCTTGTAAGCCTGTTCAACACACGCGGTCACACCATGCGTCTGCCGATTCGGGACCTGCGAGGCGATCGGCACAGGATATCCGGCCTGGGGGTGCCCACACAACCGTTAACCCGCCGCTCAATGCGAGGACAGACTATTTTCGTTATTCAGTTCTCCATTTCAAACAGTTCCCTTCTTCTTTGTTGTGCATGCACGTTACCGGTGCGGCGTCAGGGCGTTAACGAATTGCAGCGACTGCGGTTTGGCATCCATGAATTTTCCGGACAGGATCGTCTGAAAGCCTTTGACCAGTTCTTTGTCGGAAACGTACGCTGCTGTTTTGCCCGTATACGGTTCGGCTACAAAGTAGGGCTGAGACATGAATCTCAAGGCTTGCACCGCAGCTCGCTTGCCCTCTTCGCGGTTGAATACCCAATTCGGGTTTGCAAGTGCTCCGGGATACAGATTTGCCTGTACGTTTTTTATGGCTTCCCCTGCTGACTTCGTGACATGCCGCTGCGTGCTCGCGATGGTCGTATGAGAAGAAACGGACGACGACGAAGCATTCAGGTCCAGCGCGGGATAGATGCCCTCTTTGGCAACAATCTGTGAGGTGATAATCGTGACATCAAACCCCGGCGGCACAAATGACTCTGTCACAACGAAACACGTCAGGATTTTGGACGCGTCCAGCGATTCACGGACAGTCCGGACTGCTTCGTGAAAGAAATGAACAAATCTCTCGTTGGTACTCACAGCGAAAATCGCCACACCGTCATCCGGGATGTCGCGGCTCAGATGTCCCTGAAGGTCACTGGCCGTGACAACCGAGACGACGTACCGGTCATTCAAAGTCGGCAGTGATTCCTTCAGCTCCGCCACCTGAGCGTCAATATCCGCCAGCTTTTCATCGACATAGCAGACGACACGAAACTTCCTCCGTGGGTGATTCAGCAGACGGAAAGCAATCTCGGTTCCTAACAGTTTGCACCCACTCCCTTTGTCGCCGGAGATCAGAACATCTCCGCCAATCCTGAGCGGTGTGAACAAATCAATGGCTTTCAGGCCAGTTTTCAGCACGGGACTGTTTCGACGGGAACGGTAAGCCTTGAAGGTCCGTGCGATAAACCACAGGATACCCAGGGTGATCAGACACGCGGCGATCACAAAAAGTACGGTTGCAGGATTCATGGGACGTCGCTTCGAGCAGAGAGTCTTTGAGAAATGGTTGTCAGCGGACACAGGGTGAAAGAAACATCGCTGCACCGAGTAAGAAACGAGTACAGGCGGATGATCTTCCCGGAATTTCAAAATTCCTGCGAGTTTGCCGTATTGGGCGAGTTGCTCGAATGTCGGGAAGATTCTCCGCGGATTATCGTTTTAAAGGCCTGTGTTGCTCGATGCAATCGATAAGTTAACCGTTCAAGGGCCGGGAGAGGGAATGAATCATTCTCACAGGATGATGATCCTCCAAATCGCAGCTTTTGAGCAGGCACCCAAATCCTGCGGCCGTGAACATGGCTCAAACCCAGGCCGTGAACTTTTACAGTAACCGGGAGTCGCCGAGATGCAGAAAATCTCATCTTCAAATTATCCATTAACACGTCTGGTCATCCCGGTTCTCAGGAAGCCAAAAGTATGGTCACCTGTTGTGATCTTAATGATTCTGCTGGTGATCACCGGCCTGTGGATCTTGCTGCTTCCGTTGATTCCGGTGTTGCTGCTTCTGGCAGCGATTCATTTTTCCCCCGGGATCGTCTTCCAGAATTTTTGCAAAGACGTCTGGGTTGATGATAAGGAACTGCTTCTGCATCTGAAAGAAGATCAGGTCCACCTGCCGTTTGATCAGATTGAAAAGATCACTTATCACGGCTCCAATAACCCACCACGGGCCAAAATCACTTTGAGGGCGGCGAATCAATTCGGATCAGTGTTTACATTCATTCCGGATCTGACGAGTGGCCGTCAACAGGCACGGAAGAACATTGAAGCACTCAATAAAAAAACGGGCCAATGATCGGGACGACGACGCCAGCGTCCTGCCTGACAGTCCACAGACGCAACCGCTGGAAAGTGCGGCGGGGCGTCGTTAGTCTGCGTCAGTAGATTTATTTGCCTCAGAGTCATTTGCCATGAGAAACCACTGTGTCCAGTTAATCTGGCTGTTTGCCGTCGTGTTTCTGCCACTGCAGCAGTCTGCCGCGCAGGTTTATGTCGTTGTTGCAGACAATGCGAAATTCATGGACGCTGCCACGGAAGTTGCTGCAGCGGTACGTGGTTCTGAGATATACGCACTGGAAGAAAAAGACGGCTGGTTGAGAGCTGTCGAACCGAAGTCTCAGCTTCCGGCATGGGTTGCAAAGTCCGCAGTGAAACAAAAGAAATGGACCCGGACGCAGGCTGCAGAAATTGAGCAGTTGACTCAGCAGTCGGACAGGATCCTGGAATTCGTGAATGCTTCAGCGGTCACAACAGCAGAGATTGAGCAGACGGTGGCATGGGCCGAAAGGATGATGCTGCTGCGGGGGGACAAACATCCTGCGACTGGCACTGCTCTGGAGTATGCCGGACTGGTGGCTCAGAACGGCGGTGCATACGCTCAGGCGCAGACATTTCTGGATCGGGCGCTGAATGTACATCTGCAGTTGTATGGGAAAAAATCGCCGGAAACCGCATCGATTTATCTGGATCTGGCACGTCTGGCTCTGGACTCAGGGGACCTTAAAACCGGTGTGGGACACGCGAAATCAGCATGGCAGATTAATCGTGATGCACTTGGGGCGGATCATCCGGATGCAATTGCTGCCATGCTGCCGGCAGCAGCGGCGATGGAGATGATTGATGATTATGAAGACGCGCTGGGGAAATACAGGATCGTCTATGAGAACTGGCTCAAACACTACGGTGAAAACGATTTTCGAACATTGCAGGTTGCAGCCAATATCGCAAGGCAGCTCGATCGCCTGAATCGCAAGTCTGAGGCGATCCCAATCTACGAAAATGTAATCAGAACTCTGGAAGCTGAGTATCCGCAGAAGACCCGCAATCTCGCCCTGACGCGATTGCGCCTGGCATCCGCGGAACTGGATCCGAGCGATACGAAATCCATTCAGTCATTCCGCACTGCGTTAGAAAAGATTCAACAGGATTTTCCGAACGATGCTCCATACGTCCGGAGTGAGCAGAAACAACTCCTGCAGACGTTGCTCGCCAGCGGGCAGCTCGATGCCGGATTTCAACTGGCAGATACGATCCTGCGACAACTGCGGAACTCGATCCGCAGAGAATTCTGGGGGATGACACCCGATCAGCAGCGCGATTACCTCGCGTTTGCCGACGGCTACACTTTCTTTCAGGCAATCTCCCTCGCCACGGATTTCGCGGAGCATGCCGAAGTGACGGCACTTGCCGGCGAATGGCTGATTAACGGAAAAGGACTTGTTCAGGAAGCTCAGTCAGTGCAGGCCGGCGCCTCATTGGACCTGAAGAAACGCCAAGCGTGGGCGGAAGAACCCTGGGTGAGTCTGGCAGAAGTCCGCACCGCGTTGCCCGAAGGCGCAGTCTGGGTTGATATTCTGCACTATCTGGACTTCAATTTCGAACCGGCAGGCACGTCCGGTCAAACCGGCTACCGCTATGCGGCATGGATTTCAGGGAGTAAAGGAGATGTCCGGCTGATTGACCTTGGCCAGGCGGACACCATTCATGCGGCGATTGCGGAACTTCAGCAGGAATTTACGACTTTTCGTCAGACGGTACGTAAATCATCCGAAGAGGCTGCATGGAATTCCCTGCAGTCGAAACTGCTGAAAGTCAGTCAGCTTGTCTGGCATCCGATTGCGGCCGCTGCCGGCGGGGCCACGAAGATGATCGTTTCGCCGGATCAATCCATGTGGTTACTGCCCTGGTCAGCACTGTTGAACGAGGATGGAACATTTGCCGTCGAATCGTGTCAGATCCGGCTGGAGCTCAGTGGTCGCGAACTTGTGAAGACGGGGCAGGGCGGTTCACGGAATCAGTCAGTGATTTTCGCTGACCCGATGTTCGACTCCACGATCAGGGAACCTGTGTCCGGTCAAACTCGTTCGATCGAGAAGCAGAATTTCGGAGGCGGGGAGAGTCTGAATCTGCCGGTCGCCGACAGACTTGAATGGTCGGCTCAGGAAGCGGCGTTGATTTCGCCAACGATCGAAGCGCTTACCGGGCATTCCCCGGAAATGCTGCTCGACAAGCGCGCTGTGGAGTCCTCGTTCAAACAGCTTCGCGGTCCGGAAATACTGGTCCTGAGCACTCATGGCTTTTTTCTGGACGCAGATAAGGATTCTATCGCCGGTCCCGGGAGCCGGAGTTTGTCAGCGGAGGTTGTGTCGATCTCAGAATCGCAGACCAATCCATTGCTGCAATGTGGATTATTACTGGCCGGTGCCAACCAACATCGTTCGATCGATCGACTCGATAACGATGGTGTACTGACGGGACTTGAGATTGCGGCGACGGATTTAAAGGGGACTCGTCTGGCCGTGCTGAGTGCCTGCGAGACGGGCCTCGGGGATCTGGAAGCCACTGGCGGTGTGGTAGGCTTGCGGCGTGCATTCCATGTCGCAGGCTCGCAGGCGGTTCTGGCATCACTGTGGCAGGTGCCGGATAGGGACACTGCTGTCCTGATGCAGGGGTTCTTCAAGTCCCTTGCGGAAAGTCGAGATGTTGGGTCTGCATTGCAGTCAACTCAACTACGTCACATTGAAACTCGGCGACGTCGATTTGGCGTGGCTCATCCGTACTACTGGGCGGCGTTTACGCTGACGGGTCATGCAGACTTTTCGAAGCAGTGACGAGGAACCGCCTCCGCGCTGGCGAAAGCCATGGACGATTCGCATTTTTGCGGTAATCCAGCAGATGCTGGCTGGATCAGGCCCCGCGTGGAATTCCCGACTAATCGCGAATCTGGACTGAATCCGAGGATTCCAGGCAACAACCTCCATCAGGTTGCCATCCTTCCGTAGGCCTCGTGCCAGCGGAGGAACAACTGGCAGCTACAGCATGACTTACTCGTGAAAACGAGTTGAGCACGTAGCCCCACGCTTCAGCGTGGGGTTTGCATCGCAGAGAACACCTCCGCCGTGGAACGGCGGCAGATCATCACGCGTCAGTGGCTGAATCGGTGTTGTGCTCGGACCGTATTCACGGCCCAGCATGGACGCGCATGC
>JAGQQS010000411.1 GCA_020426105.1 Planctomycetaceae bacterium | reverse complement strand
GTGAAACGCATACGGAAACGGTTTCATTGACACTTCCCACGACCGGCGCGCTGACCAACATGGTCGACGTATTTCTGTTGTTTGACGATACCGGCAGCTTCACGTCCAACAGCCCGATTGTGCGAGCTGCGTTTCCGAATATCATCGCTCAACTGCAGTCTCGACTAACAGGAATCGATCTTGGTTTCGGAGTCGGTCGTCTGGAAGAATATGGCAGCTTCGCGTCCGAATACGCGAACGGTCGTCCGTTCATTTTGAATCAGCCGATCGTGGCTGCGGATGTCACCGGATTTGAAGCATCCATTCAATCAGCATTGGATCGCGTCGCACCGGGATACGGCGGAGACACTCCGGAAACAGTGATCGAAGCGCTCTATCAAATGGTGACCGGTGCCGGATTTGACGGCAACAACGACGGCGATACGGTCGATAGCGGAGCTGCCGGCCTGGCGTCAACTCAGACCAACCCAGGCAGCAGTGGCGACGTGCCGGCCTTCTCGTCTTTCATGGCAGACCCTGCCAATGGCGTACTTCCGGCCTCCGGTACGATTGGCGGAGCAGGCTTCCGATCCGGAGCCCTGCCGATCATCATCACGGCCACAGACACCGGTTTCGCTTATCAGCCGAAAGGCGAAACCACGATCACCGGCATTGACGGAGTGACCCTGCCGGTGTCTGCCTTCACTGGCACCTCACGCGGAACGACTCCGTTTAGTTCAGGAGCTGGCATTCAGGAAACCGTCACGGGCCTGAACGCATTAGGGGCTTTGGTGATCGGACTGGGAACCGCAGACGCAGCCACGGCAGCGCCTCGTTCCGGCCTGGAAGCTCTGGCCACGATGACGGGTGCCATCAACCAGACAGCAACAACAATCGCCAACGGCACGGCAGATCCCATCGCGACGGGTGATCCGTTCTACTTCAAAATTGGCAGTGGCGGCGATCCGCTGGTCGGCAACATCGCTGACGGCATCGTCGCGGCGATCGACGGAGCTGTCACTTCAGTGAATGTCAACGTGACTCTGCGGGCGTCCGATCCACGAGTTCACATCAGCTTCAACCCCGGCGTGATCAACGGCTTAGGGGCTGGCGATACGGCAACGTTTGACGTGACCTTTACGGGCGACGGGCGGCCAACTCGATTCGACCTCCAGTTCATCCGCGAAGGCACGGACGTTGTGCTGGGGTCGATCCCGGTTGTGCTTGGCACGCCCGTTGCCGGAGAAGACTACGAATACGAAGACTGCGAAGACGGCGAACACAGCTCCGGCGTCGACTTCGGCAACCAGCGTCTGGACGGTTTCGTGCCGAATGTGGCACCGAGCTTTGTTATCGGCGCAGATCTGTCGGTGGCCGAAGATTCGGGCGATCAGACTGTCGCCGCGTGGGCCACGGACATATCACCCGGTTCGCCGAGCGAAGCGTCACAGCTTGTCAACTTCGTTGTCAGCAATGACAATAACAGCCTGTTTGCCGTTCAGCCCGCGATTTCTGCAGACGGAACTCTCACGTATACACCGGCGGCCAATGCCAACGGTTCAACAGTTGTGACAATCCAGCTTCACGATAACGGCGGCACAGCGCTGGGTGGCGTCGATACGAGTGCTCCGCAGCAGTTCACGATCACGATCAGTGCCGTCAATGACGCGACCACGGCTGAAGACGATTCCTACTCGATGAATGAAGACGAAGTGCTGACCGTCGCGATTGCTGCCGAAGGTGTCCTCTCGAACGACACAGACATTGATTCCCCGCCGTCGGCGCTGAAGGCATTCGTTTCCGCAAATCCATCCCATGGCAGCATCGTCCTGAATGAAGACGGAACATTTTCGTACACGCCGGCTCTGAACTTCAACGGCAACGACACGTTCACTTACTATGTTAACGACGGCAGCGACAACTCGAACACGGCGACTGTCGAAATCACGGTTCGGCCAGTTAACGATGTCCCAACCGGGCTGCCAACAATTGGCGTTACGGAAACGGGTTCTGTGACTTTCCCTGTGGGCACGTCGGTGAACAATATCTTCAACATTGGGTCAATGTCATCGGTTGTTGAACGCAACGGTTACTCGTTCACCATGTCTGGAGCAAATACTTATGGCCTGGTGTCCATCAACAACGCGAACGTCGATGGTGCACATCCGGATGGCGGCGGACTGTTGATGCGGCAGAGCGACTATGGCCGTTATCCTGTGGTCGTGCGACGAATCGACGGCCAGCCGTTTGGCATTCGAACCGCGGCGATTCGCGAAGACAGCACCGCGTCCGGGCTGCAGATTCCGATCGCTGGCGTGAGTCATGAAACCGGCGTCGCATTCAGCTACGATTTCATCTTCGATCGCGATCCAGCCACGTTCGACATCTTCGACTTTGCTGCGACCGATGGACGATTCCTGTCCGTCGATTATCTGGTGATCTCGCCGGTTGAAAGTACGGTGATCGAACCGATCATCACAACTCACATCATCGACAGTCTGGATCTGTTCACACTGTCCGCACCATCGGTTGTTCAGAGCGGAAACCTTCTGACCGCCAACACCGGCGACATCAGCGATGTTGATGGACTGGGAGCCTTCAGCTATCAATGGCTGCGTGACGGAGTTGCCATCGTTGATGCAACCAGCGACGCATACCTTGTTGGCGACGGCGATTCCGGCGCGTTGATCAGTGTTCGAGTGATGTACACCGACGGCGGCGGCACTCTGGAAACTCTGACCAGCGCAGCCGTTGGTCCTGTCGGCGGAAGCAATTCTGCTCCGACTGGGCAGGCCGTGATTGTCGGCTCAGCGATTGAAGATCAGGCCCTCTCCGTCGATGTCAGCAGCATCGCTGATGTGGACGGGCTGGGAGCATTCAGCTATGTCTGGAGCACCGGTGCGACCACGCCTTCAATCGTTTTGGGTGATTCCGACGTCGATCAGAACATCGCGGTGACCGTCAGCTACACGGACGGAGCCGGCAAGGTGGAATATGTCACCAGTGCTCAGTTTGGCCCGGTTGCAAACGTCAATGATGTTCCAACCGGAACCGTACTGATCTCAGGGATTGCAACGGAAGGCGAAATCCTGACTGCAGATGTCAGTGGCATCACCGATGCCGATGGTCTTGGTGCATTCAGCTATCTGTGGAGCAACGGTGCAACCGCGCCATCGATTACGCTGGCCAATTCCGATGTTGGCAGCAACATTACCGTGACCGTCAGCTACACCGATGGACATGGTACAGCAGAATCGTTGACGAGTGCGCCCGTGGGACCAGTGGTGAATATGAACGACGCTCCTGTTTCCAACAGCGACGCTTACACGATCGACGCGGACACGATCCTGATCGTTTCCTCACCGGGAATACTTGCGAACGACAGTGACATTGATGGTGATGCGTTGACGGCAGTCCTCGTCGCGGGTCCCTCAAACGGCACCCTGACACTCAACTCGGACGGTTCCTTGATCTATACACCGGCAACGGGATTCAGCGGCAGCGACAGCTTTACGTATGTCGCTAATGATGGATTCCTTGATTCAAACGAGGCGACGGTCTTCATTACCGTCAATCCCGTCCTGCCTCCACCAACGGGAGATGTCCACTTCCTGGTGGTCGATGCCTCCAGCCGCCGCACTTTTGAATACGACAACACTGGCGGAACCCTGACCGATTTGCGATTGAACAAAGAAGACGAGAAGCCGATGGGCATCGCTGTGAACAACGATGGCAGCCTGCGATGGGTCGTGGACGGCAAAGGTGAAGTGTTTGTTTACAACAATCGAAATATCCTGCTTGGTTCCTTCGAGATCGGCGGTGTGGACAAAGCTCAGGGTATTACAATTAACGGAAGCGATCTGCTTATCGTTGACAGCAGCAATGATCGAGTGTACATCTTTGCCGGTGCTGCTGATCGTCGCTCGGGGAAAGCAAATCCTTCATCCAGCTTTGCTTTGAATCGAGCCAACCGTAACGCGACGGATCTTGTCACAGACGGCAATCACATCTGGATTGTGAACGACACTTCAGCCAGCGACAAGGTATTCCGCTACTCAATGACCGGTCAGTTGGAAGGCAGTTGGACGATTGATCCGGCAAATACCAAACCAACCGGAATTACGTTGGCGCCCGGGACGTCAGGCGATATCTGGATCGTTGATTCATTGACCAACCTGGCCTACGGCTACATCGGGGCCGCGGAACTGACCTCCGGTTCCGCAACAGCTGCCAGTCAGTTTGCTCTGAACTCACTGGATGGTAATGCCCAGGGCATCGCTGCTGTCGTGCTGCCAGCAACAGAGACTTTGCCCGCCACGGGCTCAGTCGCGATCCCGATCGGAGGAGCCAGGGCGGCCTCCGTTTTCGCGGCAGATGTTGAATCGCCAGCGGTGGCACCGGTCGCCGATAGTTCATCCAGGATTGTCGAAGCAGAAGGCGACGAAGCGGATTCGAAACCGAAAGATGAACATTCCCCATCGGGCAGCATAGTGAGTGGGGGCAGCACAGTGAGTCGGGAGCACTCGGACGATCTGATTCTGGACGATGCCGTGATCGACGAAGCGTTTGGAGCCGGGGAATTGCATCTGCATCTGTGGCTGGGCTGAAAACCGAACGAGTGAAGCTATCGTGAAACTCAGGTCGATCATCGGCCTGAGTTTTTTTGTTTGCAAGTGGTTGTCAGATGCACCCGATGGCAGGGCTAAGCCTGAAGGCGGATGCGTCGTGCAGGTTGATCACCGGCATGCAGTCAGCAGTCATAATTTACGAAGTCGCCTGCGACTTGTCATTAGACGATTTATGATCCGTCCGTAAATCATTATTATTTCCGGAATCATTGAAACTACTCCGGTTTTCTCGACACCATCGGGAAGATGATGCGCTTTAGATCGCAGGATTCACACGTGATTCGTCGACGCCACTTCCTGAACCAACTTATTGCTGCGGGGATTTTGCCGATCCGAGCCTTTGCAGGGTTGTCCCGTGTTGCGGATTTCCCGCCGACGCGCGTGATCACTAAGGGGCCGCGACATCATTGGTTTGGTTACTATGACAAGCTCCAGTTTGATCCATCCGGCCGCTTTGTGCTGGGGATGCAGGTGCCGTTCGAGCATCGATCGCCGACGAAAGACGATGTAATCGAAATCGGAATGGTAGATCTGCACGACAACGATCAATGGATTCCACTGGGACAGTCTGCAGCATGGAACTGGCAGCAAGGCTGTATGCTGCAGTGGCTGCCCGGATCGCAATCTACAGTCCTCTGGAATGATCGCGGCAACGACGGCTATATCTGTCATTTACTGGATGTGCAGACGAAGGAACATCGTACGATTCCGTCACCGATCTACAGCGTCAGTCCGGACGGTCGAACGGCGGTGACACCCGATTTTCGACGCATCGCGGACGTGCGGCCCGGATATGGCTACACCGGGTTGCCGGATCCGTATGCCGACGATCTGGCTCCGCACGAGACGGGCATTTTTCGAGTGGATCTGCAAACGGGGCATTCGGAGCTGATTATTTCGGTCGCCCAAATAGCGGCACTGGGTGAAATTCCGAACGCCAAACCGGGGATCAAGCATTACTTTAACCATTTGTTGTTCAGCCCGGACGGGTCGCGATTCATTGCACTTCATCGCTGGCGGTACCCGGACGGGACGCGGCTGACACGCATGATCACCGCCAATCCAGACGGAACGAACATTCGGATCGTGATCCCCAACGGCTACGCGTCGCACTTTATCTGGCGTGATTCAACGCACATCCTGTCGCAGTCCAAAAACTACTGCGGAAATGAGAACTGGGGCGTATTTCTGTTTGAGGATGCTGAGGCGGGTCAAGTTGAAGAGATCGGGCATGGTGTGCTGGATGGGAGCGGGCACTTAACGTACCTTCCCGGCAACGAATGGATTCTGAATGATACATATCCCAAAGGACCGGAACGTTTGCAAACCCCGCATTTGTTTCGCGTGAGCACCGGACAACGAATCGATCTGGGCCATTTTCACCTGCCTGAAGTTTACACGGGTGAATGGCGGATCGACACGCATCCACGACTCAGTCCCGATGGCAAAACAGTTTGCATCGACGCCCCGCACGGCAACGAAGGACGTCAAATGCACTTAATCGATATCAGTCAGATTATTGCACCAGAGTAATCGGCAGGCGTTGACGAATTCACGCGACTCGTCTGAGATCAATTCAACTTCGATCGTCATCCTGATACACTCCTGTGCCCCAAAAATCACTTGAGGAGAGCTCGATGTCGATGCCAGCATACCGTACTTTGTTTGTCAGCATATTTGTGGTGGCCCACTGGTTACTGATGCTCAGCACCACTGTACTGAGCCAGGAATTTGCCT
>JAGQQS010000410.1:1450-4641 GCA_020426105.1 Planctomycetaceae bacterium | reverse complement strand
AACGGAATTAAGCTGGAAGTCCATCTGGACACCGATGAGGGCAATGCCTGTGGTCTGGAACGAGCCACGAAGGTTGAACTGGTGAAGCCAGAGAAGTGTAAGTGTCAACATTAGGGGTTTTCGGTTTGTGGTTTTCAGTGTTCGGACAGCTGCTGTCTGTGACTTCTGACGACCGAAAACCGAGGACCGAAAACCATACCGCAAGGACTGCGGCAGTCTTTTTTTTGCCTCATTGCTTCAGGATGCAAGCGATTTTGGCGGAGTAATGAATAATGGCAAAGTCAATGGAAGCATTGGGAATGATCGAAACCAAGGGTTTCGTCTGTCTGATCGAAGCGATCGATGCGATGCTGAAGGCTGCAAATGTGCAGTTGGTCGCATGGGACAAAATCGGCAGTGGTTTCGTGACGGCGTTTGTGTCGGGTGACGTCGGAGCTGTCAAAGCGGCGATTGATGCCGGCGCTGCTGCGGCATCAAAACTGGGGCAGGTCGTGAGCGTGGAAGTTATTCCTCGACCTCATGAAGAGCTCACTGCGTTTTTGCCAAAGGCGAAAGCGGCAACCGCAGCTGCCAAAAAGTAAATTCACTTTGAGATTTCAGATCTGAAATTCTCGCCCATGAATCAAAATCAACTCGAACTTTTTTCGGAATTACGACCAATGAACGAAGCTATCGGACTTATTGAAACCAAGGGGCTGGTTGCCGCCGTCCAGGCGTCAGACGCGATGCTGAAGGCCGCGAACGTGACCCTGGTGAAGCAGTTGAACATCGGTGCTGCATTTATCACAACCATCATCAAAGGTGATGTCGGCTCCGTCCGCGCTGCCGTTGATGCAGGTGCGGCCGCCGCTTCACAAAGTGGTGAGCTGGTCTGCGCACATTTGATTCCGCGGCCGGAAGCGTCGCTGCTGGAATCAATTCTGTAAGAAATACCGTACACCCGTCGCTCCGTCGGCGGGATTCCTTGCAGCAATGCTGACAACTGGTCTCAGCTGCGAAGAACGACATACGGTGAAATCCGGTCGGCGGAGCGACCGGTCTACGGTAAAGGCACAATGAAAGTACTCGTCGCCAATCTTGGCTCTACCAGTTTCAAGTATCGCCTGTTCGACTTATCGAACGAAGCGCAACTTGCGAAGGGTGGCATTGACCGGATCGGACAGCCCGATGCGCTCAGTGCCTGTTCGGTACAGATTGGAAGTTACAAGGCAGAAACACAACAGTCCGTTCCCAATCATGCGGCGGCGGTGGGGATTTGCCTTGATCAACTGACGGATGCGGAACACGGCTGCCTGAAGTCGGTGAACGAAGTTGGCGGTATCGGGTTTAAGGCTGTCTTTGCAGGAGATCTCAGCGGCGTGCGCATCGTCGATGAGAAGCTGCTGCAGAAGATGGAGGCACTGTCGGACATTGCACCGGCTCATAACCCGCCGTATGTGCGGGCGATGAGACAACTGCAGCAGGCGTTCCCGCAGATTCCACTCGTGGCCGCGCTGGAAACAGGCTTTCACGAAACGATTCCATTTGAACATCGAGCCTACGCGGTTCCGTACGAATGGTACACGGACTTTGAAATTCGCCGCTGGGGATTTCACGGAGCCAGCCATCGTTTTATTGCAGGCCGCATCGCCGAGATCCTTGGTCGGAACGCTCGGAAAGTGATCAGCTGCCATCTTGGTGGCAGCGCGTCGATCTGCGCGATTCGCAATGGTGAAAGTATTGCGGCGTCGATGGGGATGAGTCCTCAGGGAGGCTTGCCGAATAACAATCGCGTCGGTGATTTCGATGCCTATGCGATTCCTGTCATCATGAAGCGCACAGGGCTGACATTTGAACAGGTTCTCACGGAGATGTCTTCAAAGGGTGGTCTGCTGGGAATTAGCGGACTCAGCGGCGACTGTCGCGATCTGGAAGAGGCATCGGCGAAGGGACATGATCGGGCCGAGAAAGCTCTCAAATTATTTGAAGCATCGATTCGGTCTTACGTCGGATCGTACATGGCACTGCTTGGCGGCACGGATGTGATCGTATTCACCGGCGGCATCGGTGAGAACAGTGATCGTATTCGCGCCAACGTTTGCCGGGATATGGAATGGGCCGGTGTCGAACTGTGCTCCACCAGAAATGCAGGCGTCAAAGGCGAAGCCTGTTTGAGTAAAGACAGCAGCAAAGTTCAGGTCTGGACGGTGCCCACGAATGAAGAACTCGTGGTCGCGAGACAGACGGCACAAGTGCTTGCAAAGTAGCCATCACGCTCCGCCGTGATGAGCCCACTGGTAAAAAGCATCATAAGGTATTCAGGTTCCAGGGTCAAAAACGTCGAGCGAAAAAGGCTCCTCACGCGGAGCGTGAGGGCTACAGGGGATAATCAATTATGTTTCTGGCTCGCATCACCGGCAGTCTTGTCGCAACTCAAAAAGTTGAGTCGCTTGTCGGCCAGAAGCTATTGCTGGTGGAGCCGCTGCGGGTTGATGAAAAAGATCAAAAGAGCCTGAAACCCACCGGTCGTTCGTTTGTCGTTGTAGACACGGTTGGAGCGGGTGAAGGCGAAGTCGTGTTGTGCGTTCAGGGTTCGAGTGCTCGGTTCACACCGGGCACAAAAGAGCTCCCGATCGATGCCGCGATTATCGGGATCGTGGATACCGTGCAGATAAAACAGAAGACAGTATTTAAGGCGGGTGAGTAGTGGATCAGAACCCATACTCAATTGGCAATCATGCTGATCTGCAGCAAGGCGGTCTTCAGGGGAAGAGCTTTACTGACGCCGTTCGCGGCATGCAGATTATTGCCGCGGCATTGATGACGGGAGTGCTGGTGTTTCTGGGCATTGTACTGATGATGACACAGGGAGACGTCCTGGGGACTCACACGCCTGAGATGGTGACAATTTTGGGAGCAGGTTTTGGAGTTCTGGCGATTGTCAATCATTTTGTGATTCCAAAAATCATCGCGGGCTCACAGTTAAGGCAGATCGTTTCGAATGGATTTTCAGAGCTTGATGCTGAGTCAAAGTCGGACCGGTTGTTGAGTGTTTATCGTGGACAACTGATCGTGGCACTGGCGATGCTGGAAGGTGCAGCATTCTTTAATCTGATCGCCCTGATGGTAGAAAAGAACGTTGTGGCTTTGGGCGTCGCTACTCTGCTGTTGAGCGCGATGGTTTTCAGGTTTCCGTCACGAGATAAAGTGGT
>JAGQQS010000410.1:0-1372 GCA_020426105.1 Planctomycetaceae bacterium | reverse complement strand
CGGATATCCGCTCATCGATAATGATTTCACATGAATCAACCTGCGTCTGGTCGCAGGTCGCAGCAGGCTGCGAAGTCCTTTCCGGCAGAAAGGACCTACCATCCGCAGTCCTTTCCGACAGAAAGGACCTAAACAGGAAATCAAACCATGCAGGCAACAGCCAACGAACAAACAATTCGCAACATCGTCCAGGAAGTGCTGACTCAACTCACAAGTCGCACGGTTTCGGCGACGAGGATCAATGGATCATCCGGCCCCGATACTCGATGGGGTGTGTTTAACACGGTCGATGAGGCCGTTGAAGCCGCTCAGCAAGGCTTTGAAAAACTCAGTCGCGCCTCACTTGAGGACCGTAAGACGGCCATCCGCATCGTCAAGCAGATCTGCGATGAACAAGCCGAAGAACTGGGCCGACTGGAATTTGAAGAAACGAAGATTGGTCGCCTGGAACACAAGATTGGCAAACTCAAAGCGATCAAAGATGTACCAGGTGTTGAATTTCTGAAGACCGAAGCGATCAGCGGATCACACGGCCTGATGATTACCGAGCATGCTCCCTTTGGCGTCATCGGTGCGATCACACCCGTAACACATTCCCTGCCGACACTTGCCGGCAACTTTGTCAACATGGTGGCTGCCGGAAACACGATTGTGTGTAATCCGCATCCCAGTGGAGCCAAAATCGCCAGCGAAGGCGTACGTCGTTTCAACAAGGCCATTTACGCCGCCACGGGGCTGGAAAATCTGGTCAACATTATCGGTACACCGACCATTGAGTCGGCTCAGGCCGTATTCGATCACCGAGGTGTCAAACTGCTGGTGGTGACTGGCGGTCCTGCAGTCGCTCGTGCGGCATTGCAAAGTCCAAAGCGGGCGATCGTCGCAGGTCCCGGTAATCCACCCGTGGTCGTCGATGCGACTGCGGATGTCGATAACGCCGCAAAATCGATCGTTGCGGGGGCAGCCTTCGACAACAGCCTGCTCTGCATCAGCGAAAAAGAAGTTTTCGCAGTCAAAGAAATCTTTGACCAGTTGATGACGTCCGTTTCAAATCACGGCGGTTACCGACTCAACGCGGCTCAGGTGGCGGCCTTCACTGCGAAGGCATTCGGGCCACCAAAAGAGCCGGGCGGGCACTATCAGCTGAATCGTGATTATATCGGCAAAGATGCGGCCTGGCTGGCGGCGCAGATTGGGCTGAATATCCCGTCAAGCACGTTGATTATCTACGGCGAAACGGACGAACACAATCCGTTTGTCACCGAAGAACAGATGATGCCGTTCATTCCCTTCGTACGAGCCAACTGCAGCGATCACGCGATTGCTCTGGCGAAGAAATACGAACATGGCTTCGGCCACACCGCGATCATCC
>JAGQQS010000409.1 GCA_020426105.1 Planctomycetaceae bacterium | reverse complement strand
GGCGACCTACGCGCCCGTAGGGGGCGTGATTCGAGTTGTGATCGTAAAGCGGTCGCTCGAACTGTTTTCGGATTGCCCGTCCGAGTGGGTAGCCTTTTTCTGCACGGATGCAGACGTACCCGCGGAGACAATTATCGAAAGTGTGGCCGATCGTTCTGCGATCGAGCAGAATTTCCATGATGTGAAAGAAGTGCATGGTGCAGGCGAACAGCAGGTCCGAAACGTCTGGTGCAACGTGGCATGCTGGAATTTGTGTCTCTGGCTGCATACGATCGTGGAGCTGTGGTCCTGGCGAAGGTCGGGCAACACACTGAGGCAGCGCGATGACCGTCCGTGGGACGATCCGCTACGCCGACCAAGTCACGCGGACCGCCTTAAAACACTGAAGAAACACACGCTCCACGAAACATTTTCCGCGTTGCCACGACGGCAACGTGCCGCTCAAAAAATCCGTCGACTGTTTGAAGCCCTGACACGACTGGTCAATTGACGTAAGGCGATGTCAGAAAGTGCAGTTTTGTCCAATCAGCAATGGACCGAGCTGTAGCCGGACATTCACCCAACAGGACTATTGCTTCTTCGCTTCCCGTTCGTCTCGGTACGCATTCAGATCGGCGGCGATCGTGTCGAGATTGGCATCCGTGAGGTTTTTCCGCGAATCGCGGAGCATCGTGATGAAGTGAGCGATCTCGTTCGGCTGGTAGGGATATCCGATATTGCCATCCGGTCCATGTGATGACGCAAGTTCCTTTCCCGATGCGTCGAGAATCACCATCCACGGAACACCCCCGGATTTCTCTGGTGATAACCGTGCAGCTACCTGCTCTCCATTCATCATTCGCATTGTGTCAATCTTGATATCCACATAGTCTGTTGCGATGAGTGATTCGTGGTCCTGTACAAACTGTGCAAGGACATTGCACCAGCCGCAGTAAGGAGTTCCCACTCGAATCAGCAGGTGTTTATCTTCCGCCGCCGCCTTCATCAGCGAGTCAGCAAGCAACTGTTCCGCATCGATCTTTTCGGGAACCCAGTTGTGAAGGAACTGAGTGACAAGCTTTGGATCGTGCCTGGGGCCTTCTTCGAGCGAACCTGTTTCCTGGTTCGTCAGTACCGATCCTTGTTCATCCAGCACCGTTAAATGGGGAAAACTGTACTGACGGTCTTTTCCGCCGTACTCAAGCATCAGTTCCTGGTTCTCGCCGGAGTCAATCAGGACCAGCACGAACTCTTCGTGCACGATCGGATGCACTTCCGGATCGTTGTGGAAAACATCGTGCAGTTTGTAGCACCATCCGCACCAGTTTCCGCCCCACTCAATGAGCACATGTTTATGATCTCGCCGGGCTTTCTTCAACGCTGCAGCAATCAGCTCCTGTCCGTTGGCTTCTTCCACATAGATCGGTTCACGTTGGGGTTTTGTTGGTGACGGCACAATCGGTTCGGCGTCTTCTGTCGGCGTTACGACCGTTGCATTTGCGGGTGTCACATCGGTGGGAAGCTGTGAACTCTGAGTCTCAGCGGGTGCAGCATCTGTGGTTAAAGATTCGACTGCCGGGGAATCGGGCAGAGCTCCCGAGTCCACACTTTCATTTGATTCGCTGCACCCGATTAGCAGCGAAGCAAGACTGATCAGAATGGTATATTGAGTAATTCCAGAAGTAGCAATACGTTGAGTAGACATCTGCAAATCTCCTTGAAGGGACTACTGCAATTCGGTGAGCCGAAAACAGCCAGCACCGGACCCGTTGGTGTTTCAGCGGCAAGTGTACCTTGTAACCGTGCTGACGGATCCCGGCTCACTGATCTCTTTATTGCCAGATACTCACTGACTATCCAGCGTTGCAAAGGGCTTACTCTTCATTTCAACGGCCCTTGCCGAATCAATCTTCTTCAACCATTGCACAGCATGCGGAATGCCGTCCTGAATCATGGAATCGTAGTGATCACCGGATTCGACTTCAATGTATTCGACCTGCTGATTGTGAGCGCGAGCCTGTTCGACAAAACGTTGTGATATGCCAACCTCAAGAACGCTGTCGTCGCGTGCGTGAAAAACAAACAGCGGGCATTTCAGTCTATGCACTTGGGCCATCGGAGAAAACTGGCGATCAAATTCCGCGATGCCGGGAAACAGAAAATTCACTCCAAATGCGTCGCTCATGCCTGCATGACGCTCCTCCACGTCAGAACACGGCGCATATGCGATGCAGGCTGCAACATCCGAGTGGTATTCGGCTGCCAACAGCGATACTGTGCCGGCCGAGCTGTGACCGGCCGTGTAGATTCTCGCCGGGTCAACTTCCGGAAACCGGGCTTTGACAAATTCGATCGCACATCGCGTGTTCAGCAGTCCAGCACCAGCGGCCTTAAACAGCTTGTATGCCGCTGAGAACTCGCCATCAGTAGCAGTTTCCAATTCGCTCACTGGACCATCGAGTGAATACTGAATCGTCATAAAACCAGCCTCGGCATATGGCAATGTTTCATCGTGATAGTCATCTCCGTCTAAGGAATTTCCTACCAGTAGATTGGTGCCCGCCGGGGCCACCAGCACGCAGCCCAGAGATCGGGCCGCATGTTCGCCCGCAGGCAGGTAGATATTCATCTGTGTCTGCTCGCCAGGCCCGCGTCCCGTCAATCGCGCTCGCGCCAGTTGGACACCAGACGGGAAGGACGGCTGAAACATTGGACGTTGAGGAAAAATTTCCTGCTTGACTTTGAAGCTCGCCACATCCGGAATGCCCGCGCCCGACGATCCTCCGCCGACAGACTTCAATACCACGAAGCCAATCACGATCGGCACGATACTCACTGCGCCCGCGATCAACAGCATCTTAATAACCCTTGGCATTACCGACTTGTCTGATGACCTGGCCGTCGCGCCGCGGTGCCTGCCGGTGTTTGAACTCTGAGTCGATCGACCCGGCATTGTTGCCGCTTCGTATGGCAATTCATTCCACGAAGCAGAATCAGCCTCGTCGAGCCATTCGACGTCGTCACTGTTTCCATAAACATTGGGATTTAGTGCGGGGCGCCGCTTATCGCCCCGATTTGCCGGTTTCTTTGTCTGTGAAGACGCTTTTGGTTTTGCATCTGGCGGCTTCGTGCGGCTGGGTGGCTGCTGTGATTCTTCATTCAAATGCCGGGCGGGGCGAGGTGCGTCGGGGCTTTGCTGAGAATGCGATGCACCACGCGTCGGCGAGGCATTGGATTCAGACATCGGCACAGTGATTGCCGCAGAACATTCCGGACAGCGAACCTTTTTACCGCGCAGGATATCGGCCAGATTCAAAGTTCGTCCGCATGGGCAGGAAACGCGAACCGCCATAACGCATCATTCCTCAATGCACTTTTTGTCGACTTCTTCCGCACCGGTATCTTATCGCTGTTGCCAGACAAATTGCGAATCCCAGCAACTCCAGGCACGCGTACATGGATCAGCCATACTAAAAGCGATTCGGAACCGGTCAGCCATATTGAATCGTCTGTGCCGGGAGATGTTGAACCGACTTGATCAACAGTCCGAATCGGACTTTCATCCACGTTTGCAAACAGGTAAATGTCGACTTCGCGAGTGCGAGCGAACGGCGCGGAGCAGTGAGCTGGTGGTGGGGCCGCCCCTGCAATACTTCTGCAGACGGAATGAACTCACACGCCCCCCGATCCAAGTATTTCAATTCCATTCCTGCCGGACGAGCGACGGCAAGACATTTTTGTTGTCTTCGGTGGGGCATCGAACGAATGGCACGTAGTCCAGCGGAACTTTGGCATTCAACGTCGAGCGGCTCAATCTGGAAGAGTCGCTCAGCGCGGCGACTGGAATTGTAAGCGAGTTAATATGCTCACGTCTCGGGAGATACTGGACCGCGAACTTACGGCAACGCCAGACGTTCAATCATTTGTAATTCTGCGGATTCCAGACTGAAATGAAAGACGTCGAGATCCAATCGCATGTGATCGGTATCTGTGGTCCCTGTCAGCGGCAGCATTCCGACATCGAGTGCAAATCGAAAAACAATCTGGCTGACCGTCCGACCATGGCGTTTCGCGATCTGGACCATTTCGGGACGGGCCATCACATCACGATTGCCGGTCAACAACGAGAAACCCTGGTAAATCATTTCATTAGCGGCACAGAACTCCCGGATGAGGCGATCCCAGCTGCGGACGGCGTAACACCGGTTCTGGACGAAGCGAGGTCGGATGCGCGCCTCGTGACACAATGCCTGGAGTTGTTCGAGCGTTAGGTTGCTGACACCAAGCAGACGCGCTCGGCCGCTGTCGTGGATGACTTCCATGGCACGCCACGCCTCCCAGTCGTCTGCGGCCAGACCGACTCGCTGAGTGGGTCCGTGCAGCACATAGGACTCGACGAAGTCGGTGCCCAGATGTTTCAGTGAGCTGGCAAACGATTGCTCCACCTGTGTTCTGACGGAGGCGGCGGGATCATACGGCAGACGATGATCCTGCCCGCTCCGAAAGGTAAACTTTGTTTGCAGAAACAGATCATTGCGAACCACCAGTCCGCTTTCAATTGCCGCCGCGATGGCTTGCCCGACGGCCGCTTCGTGGTAGTGCCGCCGCTGGTTTGCGGTATCGATCCCACGAAAGCCCTGTCTCAGAGCCAGTTCCGTCAGGCGCTGCGTCTCATTCTCCTTCCACGCGGTCCCGTAGAGAAATCCGGGAACGGGAACATCTGCGATTTCGGTATTCTGAGGCATCATGTCATTTCCGAATGTTCGTATCGATCTGGCGCGACTTGACACCGTCGTGGAGCGTTATGCTCGCAGTTGTGGGATTTCCAAAGCAGTGATCATGGAATGCTTGCAGACTCTTGCAGGGAGCAGATTTCCCTCGATCATTTGAGTTCGTGGACGTCATTCAGCACGCCCCGCGGGCTGTAAACAACAACGCCTGTGTGCAATTCGATTTCAGTCTCATCCAGGATAATTATGCCCTGACCGTCGATGACGTAGTAGAACTCGTCCGTACGCTCGCGGTAGTGCAGCTTCGCATCCTGGATTTCGACATGATGCACTTCGGCTGCTGCTGCTGCATCAGATTCTTCTATCAGGCAGCGTATCGCGCCACAGGTCTCGCCCCATGGCTGCACCGCAGCAGGATCACGACGGATAAATCTCGTTCGAGTCGTCATGTGAATCCCTTTCGCCGCTGGCGGAAATACCAACACATTAATCACTCGTTATTCTGGCGATACAGCCGATCCAGCGAGCCCGTCAGGCATCTTAATCACGCTGAAGCCCGGGAACCATCGACAACTCAAAGTAAGTCGCAGGCCCAGTCCGCAAAAACCAACCGCTTAACCCTCCACTCACTACGTCTACGAAGTCATTTCCCGCGACCATCAATCCCCGAGCACGGCCCGACGCTTCATCTCGCCATCCACCGCTTCGGCAATCTTCACGCAAAATCGCCCCCCATATTCGCGCAATCAAAAAACTGCGAAGATGCGGTTGGAAACTATGCGGAACCGGAAACGACTTGATCGCTCATGACACGCCCTCATGAGTGGTATCGGCAAGAGTCGTTGTACATCGCAGTCGCGATCATACTTGCAGTTTCGTGACCGGGTAATTGTGATCATTTCGACTGCGCTATTTCACGACGAGTCGAGCCGTCGCAAATCAAATTGTTGGTTGCTCCGGCGTGTCGGACGAATGGCACATAGTTATCCCCCAAGTTGTTGAAGCAAAACAACATACGTCGACGCCCCTCTCTGGCGTATGATGCTGCCTGCGGCAGCACCATAAACGGCAAGGAGGCCAAGAGATGGAAAGTTTCAGCTACGGTCGAACATCGCAGCAGTTCAGGTTCCTGAGGCGGCGGCAATTTCTTCCGAAAGGCAAGCTGCCGTTCACCAACGTGTTGACGGTCGACACCATGGTGCCACATCACCCCGGACATTCAGTTCATCAATCCGTTTCAGAAGAATTCCAGTGGATGTGTCATCTGTGGAATTCGGGCGAAGATTGATTTCTGATCAATGTTCGCTTGGCGCATGTCTTCGGCGTTGCGCGGAGCCGGAGGTTTCAGCGCGATTGATCTGGAATTTCAGTTTTCAAAAGCCAGGAATTGCTTTCAGCTGAGTGCAGTCTGCGCTATTTCGATTCTTCAGGCTTTTCGAGATGCAGCATAAGCCATTCCTGAGTCGTGCCGTCGGCAAAATGAACCAACATGTTGGTTTCATTCTCTGTGAGATTCGCCAGCATTGTCTCCATAATAGGCGTGGTCTTCCCCGCGACCGTCCATGCAGCGCGCTGGCTCTTTGGATCGACCATTCCTTCAACAGCCTTCGTTTCCTCGGTCGATTTATTCTGATATGTCCCGGCAATAATTCCTTCCTTGCTGACAGCTAATTGCAGAAACATGTTTGGTCCAACATCGGTGTTGCCTGCCTGTGCCAAAGCAAAGACACCTAACGGCAGCCACTCCATCTCGTCTTTGTTTTCGACTTCAGGAACGCTGGTCGCAATGGCTTGTGCCTGTTCCGCATATTCCTGAGCAGGGATCTGATCTTCACCGGAATACACGACGCCTTGATCATAGTAGACCTCGGTGGTCGTGGTCGTGGTCGTGCCGCCTGTTGCGTACGCTGGACCATAAAACGCTGCACCGAAGAACGTTCGAAATGTTCCAACAGTGGCCCAGGTCCAGAAAACAGGATTTTGATTAAAGCGGTAATAGGCTTCCGGGTTGTTTTTCCAGAAGTCGTCGAACAGGTGATTCTGATCGAATTCATTTTCCAGTTCGTCTCGAATGTGGTCGGCCTGTTCACTCCGTCTCTGTTGTCGCTCCGTCCGGTTTTCTCCTCTTCCCTCGGCAAGGCTGGATCGCATATCACCACGATCGGCAACACGAACCGCCTGACGATCACCGCGATCCTGGACTCGGCCCTGGCGATTGTCTGAAGCAAAGTCACGATTCTCTCCACGACTATCCCTGAATCCGGCGCGAGCTTCTGTTCTGCCCGCGATTGCGTCCGCTCGATTTCCCGCAACCGTGCTGGCCGAGACTGAGTTGCCCCTCTGCAAAAAATCAGCGACGGCTGAATTCGCACCAGCTGGACGAGAGCCACCCGCGATGTTCGATCGCCCTGTTCCCTGACCCGACAAATTCAGGAAGCTGTCCAACTGGGAAGGCGAAGGGCGATTTCCCTGTCCGATTCCACCAGAAGGACGATTCGTGCCAATACCGCCAGTCTGCGGACGTGTTCCGGTTGCTGGCCTTGATGTCGCAGGTCTTGAAATACCTGTGCCGCCAGTTGCTGGTCGTGAAATACCTGGACGAGAGACGCTTGGCGTAGCCGGACGGCTCATTGAAGGACTTCTGCTGATCGCTGGCGATGGACGCGAAATTCCGCCTCCACTGAAACCGCCACCCGCCCGCATCCCGCCACCCGCAAATCCGCCACCGCGTCCACCACGCGCGACGACCACGTTGGTGAACAACGATGTTGCAGCCAGGCCAACAATGAAAATGAAACCCATCGTTTTTGTTCGCATCGAATTATCCTTCGTTTCCTATAGATGAAGTTTTCTTGCCTACCTGGAATCAGATGTTGATTTGCGCACCAGTTCAATAGGCTCGATATTGGGCAGGATCTCGCCGTCGAATTCACGTCCGGTCGATTGCCATGAAATCGTATTTGCATCCATAATCGTCATCACGTTGATTGCTGTTGCCTTACGGCCATCAGGTAATGTGCCAACCGCGTTGATAATCCAGCGATCGTTCTTCTGAACCCACGTTGCCTCTCCGAAGCCTCCATCGGAATCAAAGACCCAGGAGCGAATTCTTCCGGTGTTCGCGTCCCAGCCAATAAACTGCATCCCTGACATTTCAATCCGATCGGCCACTGACACCGTGAACGCCCGCGAAATAAACGCCTGATTCTTCGTCCACTGGCTGGTGGTCTCGACAGTGGCCTGTTCATCGGTATCAACCCAGGTACCGATAAGCCATTCCAGTGCCTTCAGATGTTCGTAGCTTGATGGAGCGACCGGCGTGTCTTCTTCACTCACACGATCCAATAACCACTTTCCGTCGTGTTTCACATGAATTGCCGTATAGGTGCTTTCCGAAGTTTCGCCGTCTTTCGAGATCAGTTTTGCGATACCGCGCTCCATCGCCACGCTGGGAGAAACGAATTCAATCGCCTCAACTTCGACGACAAGTTTTGTATCCTTCACATCCGCCAGAATCGTCGCGAACTCCTTTTCAATCGCGGCCCTTCCTTCGGCCTGAACACCGGTCGTTGGATTCGTATATACGGCCTCGGATCCCCAGTGTTCCGCCAGTGATTTTGCATCGGCCGCATTAAACGCTGCGGTGTAGGATTCAATCGCCTTCTCGATCTCGCCCTTGTCCGCCGCCTGGTCGGCAGCTCGGGCCAATGATGCGCCGCACACGGCAATGATGCCGATCCAAAGTACTCTGGAAACAAGTTTCATTATGCTTTTGCTCCTCGGAATTTCTGTTCCTATGTTCAGTGACCAAATTGAAATATCTGGAGATTGCAGCGCCCACTGCTTTTTTCAAACTTACTCGGCTTCCGGGTCCTGCTACGGCAAACCCCGGTTTAGCCACTGCTCTATTTCACCCGCTGCAATTGCGGCGGCGTCCATGTGCCGTTCAAAGCTTCTTGCTTTGGCCAGTAAAGTCGCATGACAACCATGAACCATCCCTCCGGTGCAGGCAGCCAGTTGGACTCCTTGTCCTCTCCGGGCAATTCGTGCTGAAAATACAACGTCAGCCCACCATCAGCGTCGCGTTTGAACTGGTCCAGTATTGGGGCATTCAGGAGGTAGCGGTCGATCGGATTATCGACATGCAGAATCTCCGGCATCCGGTACATCGTCATCGACCAGAACGCATTTACCGGCGGCAGTTGGCCGGGCTCGAATCGCAGGGTGTATTTCTTACTCCCGTCCGGCTTCAGTCCGTCGTTTTCTGCGTTTCCGATCCGCCGTCTGCCAGCACGACAAGCGCGGCAAGGAAAAGCTGGGCATTGGGCCGTTTCAACGCGTTTACGTTCATCATTCACCTACTTTCTTTCTATCAGGACGTGGGAACGCAGTTCCTGGCACGATTGACCAAAACTGCGTCCCCATCCCGAATACTTAATCTGCCTGCTTCACCAGCTCGATTTCGCCCGGCCGCCAGGTCTTGTCGAACCATGCCTCTGTGGGGCTGTAGAGACGTAGTAGGCAGAACCATCCCTTGCCGGAAACCGTCTGGGTCCAGTTAGCTTCCCGACCGACCGGAGCCTTGGGACCGAAGTAAAGATCGATTGACCCATCGTCGTTAATGATCAACTTGTCGCGCTGGCTTTGCTTGCTCGGGAAGGTCTGGTCCGTCTGGAGCATCGAACGGGTCTGCGGGTCGTAGACACAAACCGACCAGAACTTCTGAGCAGGCGCATCCTTGGGGATGTTCAGTTTGTAGGTATTGCTACCGTCGAGGTAATCGCCAGCAGAGTCCAGATAACCCCAAGCGTATTGCGATCCGGCGCCGACCAACTTCATCGCCATCGCGGGCGTGTTCACTGTGGCGAAATAGTAGAAGTGAGTTCGTGCATCCAGGTTTCGCCCGCCCAG
>JAGQQS010000408.1 GCA_020426105.1 Planctomycetaceae bacterium | reverse complement strand
TCTGGATCAGGCGGACCTGCATCTGCGGGCGGGACGCGTAAAGCGTGCCAAAGCGCTCTATCAACAGATCCTTCGTCAGGACCAGAAGTGCTCCGAGGCATTGTTCGCAATAGCACTTCTGTTATATGACGCCGGAGAACTGGAAGCTGCAGCTGAACGTCTGCGGCAACTTTTGAATCTCCGCCCGGAACTGGCAGAAGCACATTTTAATCTTGGCACCATCCTGAATGCTCTGGGGCAGCTCGAATCCGCAGGCGAGGCATTCACCCGGGCGATTGAACTGCAACCTTCGTTCGCGGACGCACACAATAATCTGGGAATCGTCTATCGCGAACAAGGACATCCGGAACAAGCCCTTGCCTGTTTTCAAGAGGCCGTTCGCTGCGCGCCGGATTCGCTGGCCGCTATGCTGAACTACGGGACAGCACTGTTGAAATCTCGCCAAATTGACAAAGCCGTCGAAGTGTGTCGTCAAACTCTTGCCAGTCATCCTGAATCCCCCGACGCCCTTTACGCTCTTGCCATCGCCCTGGAACAGGCGGGGCAGTCCAGCGAAGCGCTGCAGTATCTGCGGGAAGCAGTGAGACTGCGACCGGAAGTTGCAGAATGGCAATTTCATTTGGCCGCCTGCGAAGGATCCGTATCGCCATCGTCAGCACCTGCGGAATATGTGGCATCCCTGTTTGATGCGTATGCAGCGCGGTTTGATGAGCACCTTGTCGGTCAATTGGGATATCGTACGCCACAGCACCTCCGCGAAGCAGTGCAACAACTTACCAATCGGCATTTCAAACGTGCTCTGGATCTCGGCTGCGGCACCGGGCTTTGCGGCGAAGTATTCAAATCAATCGTCGAATGTCTCGTTGGCGTGGATTTGTCGTCACAGATGGTCAGTGCAGCACGGCAGCGAGGGATCTACCATGACTTAAAAGTGAGTGACATCGGGACGTTCCTTGATGATGAAGTTGTCGAATCCGATCTTGTGCTTGCAGCGGACGTGTTCGTCTATATCGGTGATCTGAGCGATACATTTGTTCGGGTCTCAAGAATCCTTCGTACCGGCGGCTTGTTCGCATTTTCCGTCGAAGCCAACAGCGGCGACACCTGGCAGCTTGGATCCACTCGACGCTTTTCACACGGGTTGCCCTACCTGCAACAGCTTGCAAAGTTGCACAACCTTACCCAAAGAGCAGTGTCTTCGGTTGTTCTCCGTACGGATGGGGGCAAAGAGGTCAGTGGCTGGATTATGGTGCTCGAGAAGTTGCCCTGATGAAGGCCCGTCGGCTTCGCGTCTGACTGACTCTGCATCTGACATCATTCACTTCTGCGCGGGAGTGACTACAATGCAGAACTGCGGGAATGACAGACTTGTTCGTTCGATCAAGCACTGTGCCCGCTGGATACGGGCCTTCTTTGCGCAAACCGATTGAAACACAGCTCAGTAAAATGCACGACCAGCGACGAGAATACGACGCGGCTCCGATTGATGAACGCAATCTGGCGGCCAGCCCATTTCAGCAATTCGAAGAATGGTATCAGGCGGCAGTTGCCGCCGAACTGCTTGAACCCAACGCAATGGTACTTTCGACGG
Source organism: Planctomycetaceae bacterium (assembly GCA_020426105.1). Lineage (GTDB taxonomy): Bacteria > Planctomycetota > Planctomycetia > Planctomycetales > Planctomycetaceae > SXXK01. Next base: position 3,300 of record JAGQQS010000408.1, on the reverse strand, counting down.
TCGATGATCGAGGCCAGCCGGCGCAGCGAACGGTTCTATTGAAGTCCTATGATGTGGACGGCTTTGTGTTTTTTACGAATCAGGAGAGCCGCAAAGCCCGGCACATCGCCGGCAACCCGCGCGTATCACTGCTCTTTCAATGGCTGCCCCTGCAGCGTCAGCTGGCGATTGAAGGGATTGCAGAACGTGTTTCGACGCTGGAATCGATGAAGTATTTTGCTTCACGACCTCGAGGCAGTCAGCTGGGAGCCTGGGTGTCGCAGCAAAGCAGTGTGATCACATCGCGCAGCCTGCTGGAGGCCAAACTTGCTGAACTAAAACAAAAGTTTGCGGGGGGCGATGTGCCATGGCCATCGTTCTGGGGGGGGTATCGCATCGTTCCGGAACGTATGGAATTCTGGCAAGGGCAGCCAAATCGACTGCACGATCGCTTTGAATACCAGCGTCAGGCAAATGGTGAATGGCTCCTGCAGCGTTTGTCGCCGTAATCGACACCCGGTTGTAATCGACGCCCGGTTGTATTGCACGAGAGATGCTCGCGTGTGCTCGAACCTGTCCGGACGTGATTCAGGCACAAACCTAAGTGTCGATTTTTCGAGCGCTCAGAAGCTCTTCAATCATGGCCAGTAAGTTATCGAGTTCCAGAGGCTTTGTCTGGAAACCATCGAATCCGGCTGCAGCGGCACGAGCCTGATCTTCAGCCGTCATATGGGCGGTTAAAGCGATCACTGGTGTCGGGATTCCTGCTTCGCGAATCTCACGCGTGGCCCGCCAGCCGTCCATGTCAGGCATGTTCAAATCCATCAGAATCAAATCCGGCTGATCCGACGAAGCTTGTGCCACGCCTTGCCTTCCTCCAACAGCGGTCGTGACATCAAACCCTTTTCGCTGCAGAAGCGTCGCAACGAGTTCGCGGATGTCATCAGTATCATCAACTACAAGAACACGAGGCATGGGAGTTTCTCTAACGTGAGGCCTGAGCGGTGACAATCACTCGTTTGTCAGGAGTTTCCGTGTCAGGAGTTTTCGTGTCGGCAACGGGGTGTTTTGCAGCCTTGAGCCACAGAATCTGCTGCATCGTCTGCTGAAGTGACGTCGTCAGGGCACTCGCTCCGACTCTGCGAAATCGCACCAGAAGATCGTCATAGTTTTTCACTCTGGCAAGGCAGGTGATGATCAGCGAACTGTCCGGGCATCGCCTGCTCAATTCTGCGCACATGTATTTGACCTGCGGCAGACCACCAGGAGGCATAACCAGCAGGACAATGACATCGGGTTGCGTCGCGGCGAACTCTGCGATGACTTTTGATGGCAACTGGTGCGTGGATGCGAGTGTCACATCGCAATCGGCAGCCAGAAGGTTTTTCAGCATTTTCAACGAGATCTCTTCCGATTCGTGATGGACAGGATAACCGCTCACGGTAAACGGCTGGCGAGTCGCGTTGACGTCATCGATCGAGTTGACGTCAGCGACCGCGTCACTGTCACCGTCAGTGTCTTGATGGACCTCCGCCTCTTTCGGACTAACCACGGAAACGATGTCTCGCGTCGACTGCTCAATAAACGCTTCTTCCTCCGCACTGATGGAATCCGCCATTCGCTCCCGCCGAGTCCAGCATAACGAAGGCACAATGACTTCGTCATATGCCCGCGCTTCACCAAACTGACTGACATAGTCCACGAAAACGCGGCGGCCTTCTGTCGTGTCCTGGGCCAAAAGTCTGTGGAAATACTGAAGCCGCGAGTCGAGCGGCGGCTGTTCGGCCAGCAGCAGTTTCAGAGACTTGAGATGAGGTAAATGCTGTCCTAAAACCACCAGGCAAACTGTCAGTGGTGTTGACAGCAAGAGACCGACGGGCCCCCAGATCCAGGCCCAGAACAGTGCTGCTACCAACAATGCGATTGGTGTGAGGCCCGTCGTTTTTCCGAAGAAGACCGGCTCAATGACATTGGCTGTCAGTAGTTCGCTGACAGTAAAAAAGAGCATGATCCAGATCGGTTGCGACCAGCCGGTGGCCGTTGCGATGCTGATCAGCAAAGGAAACAACACTGACGCAGGCGCACCCAGAAATGGAATGAAACGAAAGCAGAGTGTGAGAAATCCCCACAGCGCTGCGTAGGGGACACCCAGCAGATACAGGCCAACTCCAAACCAAAACCCAAATAAAGCGTTCACAATCAGCAGGTGAAACAGATATTTGCTCACTCGGTCAGCGGTATCCCGCATCAATCGGGTTGTACCGGTCAGTGCCGAGTCCCCCATGAGCGATATCATGCGATAACGTACGTCTTCTCGACGCAACAGCAAAAACATCACCAGCACGACAACAAGTGCTGTTGTTGCCAGCGGTTCGACAATTGGCAGCAAAATATCAAATGCGGATACAATATGACTTTCCACTGGCGCTGTAACAATGACGGGAATTTGTGCCGGGGCGTCGTTGCCGGTTGCGATTTTCCCGTTGGCCGTTTCAGGATCGACAGAGGCTTCGGCGAGCGTTTGGCCTTCGACGATCTCGGGCGGGAAAATGTCCTTTAACATCTTTGAAAGACGGCCAAGTGTCGAATTATCATCCATCCTGAGTGAGATGACTTTTGCCCTGATCTCGCTCGTGTGGTTTGGCAGGTCGCTGGCAAGGTGCTGAATCTGCGCCGCTGTGGCCCAGAACGTTAAACCAATGAATGCGAATGCCAGTCCGCTGGCGACCAGCACGGAAAGCATCCGCCCCAGTTTCCAGCCCTCCAGTACATTCACAAGCGGCGTCAGAATGAACGCCAGCAGTACGCTGAGCGCTATCGGAACCAGGACCGGCTTTCCGAAGTACAGCACAACGATGATCATCAACAGAGAACCCAGTCTGTGGAAGACTCGATGCGATGGACGCTTTTTAATGGATTGATTCATTCCTGCCTGTGACTTTCAATAAACCGGTCCGTTGCTCCTGCGTGAGCGTCACCGACCTGCGATGACTACGGGGCTGTCGTGCCGCATCAGAGTAAAAGGCGCCGGCAGACCCGAATGGAGCGTCGTTCCGCCGTCTTTCCCTGAGATTTCCGGTGCGGATTGCGACCCTGTCCCATGACGACAGCAGTTGCGGTGCCATTTGCTGCAGAATCTTGGGCAACTCATCGACCACCGCATTTATCCGGTCGCCAGTCGAATTACCGCCACGGCAGTCGGATGTCCTTCTAAGTGTTTTGCGGAGCGGAGATACTTAAATGGACGCTGAGCGGTCCGACTGGATGATGACGTACCGTCCGACTTCTGCCAGTGACCCTGGTGCTCTGTCAACAGTGGTC
>JAGQQS010000407.1 GCA_020426105.1 Planctomycetaceae bacterium | reverse complement strand
GGCACCTATCCGCTGCCCGAGGCGCAGCTCGACCGGTTCATGTTTCTCATTAATGTCGATTATCCCTCGCGTGCGGAGGAACTGGAAATCGCGCGCACGACAACAGGTGGGACTGTTCCGCGTCTCGAACATATCATCAATGCAGCCGACGTTCAGCGCTTTCAGGAACTTGTAAGACGCGTACCCGTCCCGCAGCACATTTATGAGTTCGCTGTCGATCTGGTCCGTCGTACGCGACCAAAGCTGGCGGAGTCCCCGGAATGGCTCAAACCTTTAGTGTCGTGGGGCGCTGGCCCGCGTGCCGTGCAGTACATGATCCTCGGTGCAAAATCCCGGGCCGCACTCACGGGAAGCTATATGGTTCGTCTGGAAGATATCATGGCTGTGGCGGAACCGGTTTTGACGCACCGAGTCCTGACAACCTTTAATGCCGAATCGGAAGGCATCACGAGTAATGACATCATTGACCGCCTCGTGAAGGAACTGAATGCGGAGCAGGTGCGGTAAAGCCCTTCGGCGATTAGCGTGGCGTCAGCCTTCCGGTACGATGCCCGTTTATCCTGACCGTTTTAAATTTAAAATTTTGAGCAATGTACGGCAAGCTGACGCGTGCCGCTCACCTTGCCGGTTCAATTCTGAAGTTGCCTGATGCGAAATTTTGTTGATCCTAAAGTCGTGTCACGGCTGCGGGGGCTGGCACTTGATGCACGCCTCCCGATGATTGGCAGCGTGTCAGGCCGACATCGAAGTCCTACGCGAGGCTCCAGTCTGGAGTTTTCCGAATACCGTAAGTATGTCCCGGGCGACGATACGCGGCGCCTGGACTGGCGGGCCTGGGGACGCAGCGATCGATTCTATATCAAGGAATACGAAGCGGACACAAACCTGCGACTTTGTCTGATCGTGGATGTCAGCGGATCCATGAACTACGGACCGGACCAAAGTACAGCGGAAGGCACAACAAAACTTGATTACGCGCGGCGACTCGCCGGAACGCTGGCGTATCTCGCTTCCGCACAGGGAGACGCTGTCGGTTTGTATTCGGCGGGAACGACATTCAGACATGAAATTCGTCCCAAACGCAGCGGTGCTCACCTGAAATTTGTTCTGGATGAGTTGGGCGATATGAAGGCTGAAGGTGAGACCGGTTTGCCGGCGGCACTGCACCAGGCGGCCGAACGGATTGCCCAGCGCGCCCTTGTGGTCGTCATTTCCGATCTGTTCATGGATCCGGAGATACTCAAAGGTGCCTTTCAGCATCTTCGTTTTCGCAAACATGACGTAGCCGTGTTCCATCTCATGGAACAGAATGAAATTGATTTTCAGTTCGACCGCCCCATCCGGTTCGTGGACCTCGAAGGTTCAGGCCCGCTCCTCGTGGACCCGACCACCATCGCAAAACAGTATCGTGCGGCTGTGCAGACATGGCTCGAACAGTTGCGCATCGTTTTCCGGGACTCGGCGGTCGATTATCATCGGGTGAACATTGCTGATCACTATTCCGACGTGCTGGCCAGATTTCTGACAGCGCGGAAGAAATAACCGGCGACAGCGGCGTGCTTTGATATTGTCGGGAACATATTCACCATTCATAACGTGATGTGAGGTAAAGTGTGATGAAGGGAAATATTAAACACTCAGTTGTTTTCTGGTGTTTTAATGTGGGAGGAGAAAACTGGAGCATCGACAGGACGTGCGAGGTCGCCAAAAATCTTGGTTGCCAGTCAGTGGAAATTTGTGGTCCGGAGGAATGGCCCACCATTCGTAAACACGGATTGAAATGTGCCATCGCGGCGAATGGCATGCCCGGTGCGCCGTTTATGAAAGGGTTGAATAACCCGGCGTATCAGGATCAGGTGATTTCTGTGACGTCAAAGACGATTGACGAATGTGCGGCAGCCGGTGTGCCGAACGTCATCGCATTTACCGGCTATAAATGGAAAGACGCGGAGGATCCGGCCAGCGGAGAAATTACTTTATCGGAAGGCGCGGATAACTGCGTTGCCGGATTGAAAAAGCTGGCAGCACACGCAGAAAAAAAAGGCATCACGGTGTGTGTTGAACACCTCAACACTCGCGATGGATCTCACCCCATGAAAGGTCATCCGGGCTATCAGGGGGATGATCTTGATTATGTTGCTGATATCGTGCGTCGCGTTGGCTCACCGCATGTAAAACTACTGTTTGATATCTATCATGTGCAACTCATGCATGGCGACGTCATTCGCCGCATCGAGCAGTGTAAAGACGTCATCGGGCATGTGCATACGGCGGGCAACCCCGGACGTGGTGAACTTGACGACAACCAGGAAATCAATTTTCCGCCTATTATGAGGAAGCTGATTGAAATTGGTTACAAGGGTTACGTAGGCCACGAATTCATTCCGACCCGCAATCCACTCGAAGGGTTAAAGCAGGCCATTCAGCTCTGTGATGTTTAGCCGCGAACTCTGAAAGACGCATCCGTGACGGTCGCAAAAAGACGATGGCGAGTTTGACTCCTCGTGCAGAGTCGAACTCGCCATACGTTTGGTCATTCGCGAAGACGCGTCAGACTATTTCTTTTCGAACTCCGCATCGATCACATCGTCATCATTGCTCCTGGCTCCGTCGCCCGGTCCGCTGCCTTCCGGGCCGCCACTGCTGTCGGCGGAGACATGCTGGGCGAGCGCCTGAGAGGCCTGCATCAGTTCGTCGCAGGCAGATTTGATCGCCGCGGCGTTATCACCTTCCGCGGCTTTGCGGACTTTTTCCATGGAGGCTTCGACCGCAGACTTCGATGCGGCATCGAGCTTGTCACCCAGTTCCCGCACGGTCTTTTCGGTTTGATGCACAAGGGCCGATGCCTGATTCTTTGCCGTTGCAAGCTCCTGTTTTTTCCTGTCGTCTTCAGCGTGTGCTTCAGCGTCTTTACGCATCCGCTCAATTTCTTCCGGCGACAGGCCGCTGGATTGTTTGATCTGCACGGAATGCTCTTTACCGGTCGCCTTGTCCTTGGCAGACACATTCAGAATCCCGTTGACATCAATGTCAAATTTGACTTCCACCTGAGGAACACCGCGCGGTGCGGGCGGGATACCATCCAGATTAAATTCGTCCAGCAGGCGATTGTCTGCCGCCATCTTCCGCTCGCCCTGAAAGACACGCACAGTCACGGAGGGCTGATTGTCAGCCGCGGTGGAAAATGTTTCGGTCTTGGTGGTCGGGATTGTCGTATTGCGTTCAACCAGCACGGTCATAATGCCGCCTTCAGTTTCGATTCCGACGGACAACGGCGTGACGTCAAGCAGGACGACATCCTTCACATCGCCGCCGATGATTCCACCCTGAATCGCAGCACCCAGCGACACAACCTCATCCGGATTCACACCCTGATGCGGTTCTTTGCCAAACATGTCTCGTACGAACTTCTGGACCTTCGGGACGCGAATCGAGCCACCGACGAGCACGACTTCCTGAATGTCACTCGGTTTCAGCTTCGCGTCTTTCAGCGCATTCAGTACCGGCTGACGGCAACGTTCCACCAGAGGATCGATCAGTTCCTCAAATTTGCTGCGCGAAATGTTCAGTTGCAGGTGCTTTGCGCCGCTGGCGTCAGCCGTGATAAACGGAAGATTAATATCGGTCGCCTGCTGCGACGAGAGTTCCTTCTTGGCTTTTTCTGCCGCTTCGCGCAGACGCTGCAGCGCCATTGGATCCTTGCGCAGATCGATGCCCTGTTCCTTCTGGAATTCTTTGGCAATGTAGTCAATGAGGACTTCGTCAAAGTCGTCGCCACCGAGGTGTGTATCACCGTTTGTGCTCAGCACTTCAACGAGTTCGTCTCCCACTTCGAGAATAGACACGTCGAATGTTCCGCCCCCGAGGTCAAAGACGCAGATCTTCTCTTCGCGTTTTTTGTCGAGTCCGTAGGCGAGGGCGGCAGCAGTCGGTTCATTAATAATGCGCGCCACATCCAGTCCCGCGATTTGGCCCGCGTCTTTTGTTGCCTGACGCTGTGCGTCGTTGAAGTAGGCAGGTACCGTGATGACCGCCTTGTTTACTTTATGCCCAAGGTACGCCTCGGCCGACTCCTTGAGCTTCCGCAACGTCTTGGCGGAAATCTCCGGCGGAGTATGTTCCTCGTCGCCAACTTTCACGTTGACGTAGTCGTTCGGGCCGCCTGTCACTTCGTACGGCACCATTTTCTCTTCGTTCGCCACCTCGCCGTGGCGACGACCCATGAAACGCTTGATCGAATATACGGTGCGCCGAGGATTGGTGACGGCCTGACGCCGCGCCGGTTCACCTACGAGCACTTCGCCCTTGTCGGTGAACGCCACCACGCTCGGGGTAAGGCGATTGCCTTCCGGATTGGGGATGACCTTGGCTTCTTTGCCATCCATCACCGCCACCACCGAGTTGGTCGTGCC
>JAGQQS010000406.1 GCA_020426105.1 Planctomycetaceae bacterium | reverse complement strand
ACGTTCGGCATCCGTGAGCGGCGTGCCATCGACGGCAAGGTTCGCTGAAAAGTCGAGCAGACTCTCCAGTCCTACCGCGCTGGTCCGCTGATCTCCGATGCGAACCTGAACCTGAGGCCGCGTGGCTTTGCGTGACTTCCACCAATCGGGGACTCGCACGCTCAAGCCCGCTTCTTCCATGATCGCGACGTCGTTCAAAAATGGATACGCCTGCGAAACGGTCCATGCCTGCGGTTGAAAGATCGCACGGGTACTCAGCATCTGTCCCACGACTTTGCTTCGATTCGCTGCTTCGCGCACGGGAATCAGCAGCTCCGCAAGTTTTGTCTGGTCACGTTCCGCTGCATACTGTCGCAGCGCTTCGCCCAGCGGCAGGTGCTGCACTTGTGACTTCGCTGAAATGCGATGCGCGTAGGTGGCGAGAAACGCAAACGGTCGATCGGGGTCACGTTTATTTTCCGCCAGGTGAAACGTGACGCGACCTAGAAGCTGAGCGTCCGGATTCAGTTTCAGCAGCAGCCCGCGACATCCACCGTCTGTATTGTGGGCACGCTGCAGAAATCCTGTGGTCAGTTCGTGCCAGAGCGTCTTGAGCAAATCATTCGTCAGGAATTCCAGGCCTCGCATCGGCGGTGCTTCAGCGACAAGGACAGCTAAAGCGAGGTCATCTGGAGCGGCGACGATTCGTGCGTCACTTTTCTTTCCGGACTTCGCGGTCTTCTCGAGCTCCGCGAATCGTTCGTCGTCTAAGTGCGATACGGCTTTCAGAAACCGCTGAGCCCACTGTTTCCAGAATACAAACGCCAGCGGCAGAGTGACCTTGCTGCTGAGTGCCGCGAGATGCAACAACCCGTTCGCCGTCGATTCACTGAATGCGCTCAGCAGGCCCGTGCCGAGCTGATCATCTACCTGAACGTCTGCGAGAGCGGCATCGTTTGGGTGTGTTTCGGTGGCACAAACAAGGCGGCCGGTTGGCGAAATCGAAAGATTGAGGTGCATGAGAAATAGACAGGTTGCAATGGGTTATCGGAAGAGTTGACAGGCGGTGATGTTGGCAGATCCCAACCACTGTGTTGATTTTTTCAATCGTTCGCCGCAGACCGCTAACCTTTAACCTGTGGTAAATTAGCCCATGTGTTTGCGGCTATTCACTGGGGCTGGCGCTCAGTGGCAGTTGGTTCAGAACAAAGTAGGCATCACTCTCCGAGTGATGGATTGCGATTCCCCCGAAGATTGGCTTTTATTCTGAATTGTGATGTGGACGCCTGATTTACTTGCAAATCGCATTTCGTCACTCGGAGAGTGACGTCTACTCTAAACCGAATGACGCCAATCCCGACAAGCTGGCAGGGCATTGTTTGGAATACCTTGTGTCTGGCGTATAATGCAGATCTCGCCTTTGCGGCAATGTACCTTGCATTGTCGGAAAAATCCCGCCATCAAGGAGTCTCCTCCAATGCTCTCCCGTCTGATCGCAGCCTGCCTGTTTTTACTAAATTTGATGAGTCAACAGGGCTTCGCTGACGAAAAACAGCTGCTGGCTCCCGATCACCCGGAACGCGCGAAAAAGGGACTGGCACTCTTCAAGTCGTCGGTGCGGGACGCGCTGACCAAGCATTGCCTCGATTGTCACGGAGGAAAATCGATCAAGGCCGACTTTGATCTGTCCTCTCGCGAACTGTTGATGAGCAGCGGGTTCGTCACGGACTCGGCAGATGACAGTCATTTGATCGCATTGATCGAACACACGGCTGATCCGCACATGCCGTTCAAAGAACAAAAACTGGCCGATAAGCTGATCGCAGACATTCGCACATGGATCGATCTCGGCGCGCCGTATGACGCGCCACTGTCAGAAAAATCGGCGACGCCGGCATTGGAGATGATCGTCAAGGACAGCGATCGACAGTTCTGGTCGTTTCGTCCGTTGCACGCTGTTGAAGTTCCTACAGTCAATGACGCAGTGTGGTGTCGAACGCCGATCGATCAGTTTGTACGCGCCAAACAGGAAGCCGCGAAACTCACACCGAACGGAACGGCCGATCGGCGAGTTCTCATCCGCCGCGCGTACTTCGATCTGATCGGATTGCCGCCGACGCCTGAGCAAGTCGATGACTTCGTCAACAGTCAAGATCCTGATGCATGGCCAAAGTTAATTGACGAGCTGCTGCAATCACCGCAATACGGCGAGCGCTGGGCGCGGCACTGGATGGATGTTGCTCGGTTCGCAGAATCACATGGATACGAACAGGACTACGATCGACCCAATGCGTATCACTATCGCGATTTCCTCATTAAAGCATTGAATGCGGACTTGCCCTATGATCAGTTCGTGCAGTGGCAGCTGGCGGGCGATGAACTGGCTCCGGACAATCCACTGGCGATGATGGCGACCGGGTTCCTTGGAGCTGGCGCGTTTCCGACGCAGCTCACGGAAGCCGAGTTTGAATCGGCTCGCTACGATGAGCTCGACGACATGGTGATGACGACAGGCGTTTCATTCCTTGGCCTGTCGATCGGCTGCGCGCGGTGTCACGATCACAAGTTCGATCCGATTCCGTCGCGCGATTATTATCGCATGGCGGCGGCGTTTGGTTCGGCCATTCGTGCGGAGACGCAGATTGATCTGGCTCCGGAAGAAAACCGCAAACGGCAGAGCGACTTCGATGCACAGCTTGCCGCAAAGAAGCAGGCGGCGAGCGAATTTGAAACGACAAAACTGCCGACGAAATTCCGCGAGTGGCTGGCAACGGCTCGGGCGGCGGAGCAGCTCGGTCCATGGGAAACGTTGCATATTGTTTCGCTGGATGCATCGTCTGGCACGAAGCTGGAACAGCAGGCCGATGCTTCGGTTCTGGCGACTGGTAAGGCTCCGACGAAAGAAGTGATCACTGTTGAAGCGGAATCATTTCGTCCTGATGTACGAGCGTTGCGAGTGGAAGCGTTGGCTCATGATTCACTGCCTCAAAAGGGACCAGGGCGCGCGGGGAACGGGAATTTTGTGCTGAGTGATAT
>JAGQQS010000405.1 GCA_020426105.1 Planctomycetaceae bacterium | reverse complement strand
CAGAATGTTTGCACAGGGACGTTGCAATTCAGCACCGATGACAGAGCATCTGACGGAACTCCTGGAGGCCCGTCGATGAAACTGCTGCAGCGCTATATTCTGGGTGAGCTCATTCGAGTGTTTTTGCTCCTCGTCGTCATACTCACGGTGATGCTCGTCTTTGTTGGTTTGTTTCGGGAAGGAACGGAACGAGGCCTGGGGCCGATGCAAATCCTGCAGATCACACCGTATGTGGTTCCCAGCATGCTGCCGTTTACCATTCCGGCGACGCTGCTGTTGAGTGTCTGCGTCGTTTACGGACGAATCTCGGGCGATCTGGAGGTGATCGCCGCCAAGGCTGCCGGGATCAGTGCGATGCAATTGCTGATGCCCGCGTTTCTCCTGGGAGGATCGCTCGCGATCAGCTCATTTGGACTCCTGAATTATGCCATCCCCTGGGGTGTTTCAAACATCGAACGCATTGTAACTCAGGCGCTGGAAGAAATCTTTTTCGATGTGCTCGCGACGCAGCACTATTTCAGCAATCCCAATGAAGGCTACACAATCACCGTGCGAGACGTGAAGAATCGTACGCTGCTGGACGCGACCATTCGTTATCGCCGCAACAATCAGCAATATACAATTCGCGCGGAAGCCGCCAGAATTCGTTTCGATCTGGACGAAAAACAGGTGCTGATCCACCTCCAAAATGTAAGCGGTGGTGGTGCGGGTTCAGAGTTCTCCGGTGAGATGAAACATTCTGAACTGCGATTTCCACTTGAACTGGACCTTGGGAAAGCAGCATCCAGAAATCTCACGATGGATACGCTGCAGCGCGAAATTCGGCAGGCTGAAATCGACCAGAAGCGCCTGATCGCAGAACAGAATATCGAAACGACGATGCTGCTGTTCACAGGCGACTTTCAGCTCCTGGCGAGTCCCGAGCCTACTCCTTTGGAACGACAGGTAAAACGGATCGTCAACGAAGAACGCAAGGCCCGATCCGAAATTCACAATCGGTTTTCGATGTCAGCCAGCTGCTGGTTCTTTACGTTTCTGGGCGGACCTTTCGCGATGCTGCAGGCGCGACGACAGTTTATTACCAGCTTTATTTTGTGCTTTTTGCCAATCCTGCTCGTCTTTTATCCCACCATGTTTCTGATGATCAATCTGTGTAAAACCGGCACGCTTCAGCCCTGGTGGGCGATGTGGGTTCCCAATTTGATTGTCGGTACGGCCGGATATGTTGTGCTGCGAAAAGTCGTGCAGCATTAGCGCTTACGTCGCTCGTCCACCGGCATCAGCAGGATGAAACGTCGCGCCGGTGAGTTGTTCGTACGCTTCGATGTAGCGCGCCGACGTGTGCTGCACAACGTCGTCCGGCAATGGCGGTGGCGGGCTGTTTTTGTCCCAGCCAGTCTGCTCAAGCCAGTCACGAACAAATTGCTTGTCATACGACGCCTGACTGCGGCCTGGGGCATATTGATCTGCCGGCCAGAAACGTGAACTGTCCGGCGTCATGACTTCGTCAATCAACACGATATCGTTATCAAGCAGACCAAACTCGAATTTTGTGTCGGCAATCAGGATCCCTTTGGTGGCGGCATGAGCGCAGCCTTCGGCATATACCTGCAAACTGATCTCGCGCAGGCGGCAGGCCAGATCTGCTCCGATTTTATCACTCATCTGTTCAAAAGTAATGTTCTCATCGTGGCCTGATTCTGCTTTATCGGCCGGTGTGAAGATCGGGGCAGGCAGGCGACTGCTTTCCTGCAGTCCTGCCGGCAGTTGGATTCCGCAAACTGTTCCTGACTGTTGGTACTCCTTCCAGCCTGATCCGGCGAGGTATCCGCGAACAACACACTCGACAGGGATGACAGACGTCCTGAGCACGACCATACTGCGTCCGGTCAGTGACGGGATGTCCGTACCTGAGGGCAAAGGAAGCGATGTCACATCTGCGGTCAGAAAATGATTGCGAACCGACAGTCGGCGAAACCAGAACTGACTGAGTCGTGTGAGGACTTCTCCTTTGGACGGGATTCCGCTGGGGAGCACATAGTCAAAAGCGCTGATCCGGTCGGAGGCCACAAAGAGCAACCGATCGCCGAAGTCATACACATCCCGGACTTTTCCGCGGCGGACAGGAATTCCAGGCAGGAAACTTTGCAACAGAACGGCCGACATGCAGCACCAGCACTCCCAATTATAGAATCCGACTTTATCACGCATCCTGAGTCTACAGCGGCCTGAGCATTTGAACAATCGACCTGCCTCTGCTTAGACTGCCGAACTTATGAATGGACAGAGAGTTCAGAATTATCGATGAGATGGCGGCGACCAACACCGCTTTAAGAGCGGTTGGAACAGAGCGGAAAACAGTCATGCAGGCGATCTGCCGGGCCAGCGGGGCATTGGTTGCAGGGCATTTTTCACAGCTCAAAAACGGATCACAACAACATTGACCATGGTGGCAGCTGTTCAACCATCGCGCTGCGAAAGATGGGTTCACGGGGAGATTCATGGGGGTAATTCAGTTTCGCGTCGAACGCCCGGACCTGCTTTCTGGTGGCTCAGAATTGTCGTTGATTGACTTTCTGATGTACGACGGCCGTGTCGTTCCCGCGCGGACTCACCTGGCAAAAGGCATCCTGTTCTGCGAGCGGCAGTTGTCAGAGAGCGGCCAGATGCGAATGCTGTGGCCACGCTTCGACGGTCGGAGGCAGGTTGTGCATACGACGAGCTTACGGGAACAGTCTGCTCCGTATTCACTGGAACTGGAACTCGCCCGAGGACAGTTGTCACGGTTACGCAATCAATTTTATTCGTGGTCGGGCGCGGGATTGTATGCGTCGCCGGAACTGACCAGTATGATCCGGGACGCGCACCGATCCTTCCGGTCAGCCGTGCTGCATTCGGAAACGCCGGAAACGGCTGTGGCCGCCGCTATTCTGTCGATTGATACATCATCGCGGGCGACGGATTTATTGTGTCAGCATTATGTGGATCAGCGACTGGGATTTCGTCGCAGCCGGGCGGCGCGGCTGCCCGTATTTCTGGGATGCCGCCTGGATCAGATTCCGGAAGATCCGACCGCCTTCTGCAGCGCGTTCAATGCCGTGCAGATTGATACCTCCTGGAATAAACTGGAGCACGACGATGGTGAATATCAATGGGATCAGCTGGATGATCTGATTTCGTGGGCGCTCGATGCAAAGTTGTTTATTCTCGGGGGGCCTCTGCTTGACCTGTCTGAAGACTATCTTCCGGACTGGCTGAAAGCCTGGAAGGGGGATATGGTCAACCTCCAGAGCTTCACGGCCGATTTCGTGGAGACAGTGGTCGGGCGATATGTCGGTCGCGTACGCCACTGGGAAGTTGTGAGTGGTGGTAATCGAGGCGGTGTAGCAGGACTGGACGAAGAACAGCGTATGAATCTGATTGCCCGCGCCATCGAGGCCGCGCGGCAGGTGGATGAACATACGCAGATCAGTCTGCGTGTCATCCAACCCTGGGGTGAATATCTCAGTCAATCCCGGAACCGTCTGTCCCCGATTCAGTTTGTCGATACTCTCCGTCGCTGCGGTGTCAGATTCGCAGAAATCAACCTTGATGTCCGGATTGGTGACTATCCGGCACCCACATTGTGGCGCGATTGCCTCAGCATTTCTCAACTCATCGATCAGTGGTCGCTGCTGCAGGTGCCTCTCAATATCATGCTGACCGTGCCAGCGGCCCCACCGGGACGCGAAGCCGGTTTTGAAGAAACGCAGGTTCAATGGCTGGAAGAGACCGTGCAAATGTGTCTTGCCAAGGAACGCGTCAGCGGTGTGTACTACACCAACTGGAATCGACAGGATGTCAACAGTCCTCATACGGCGCTGGTCAATCCCGACAATTCGCCGTCTGTCACGCTCGATCTGCTGCAGTCAATGTCGCGTGAGTACTGGGGATAAACGTCTGTTCGAGTTAAGGAGAACCCACAGTGGCAGGCAATCTCGTAACGGTCGGTGACTATCTCGTGGGCGATGGACAGCCTTTGTTGTTCATCCTCGGTCCGTGCGTCATGGAATCAGAAGACATGGTCCTGCGCGTTGCCGATCGGCTGGCAGAACTACGGGATCGTCTGCACCTGCAGATTACATTTAAGTCCAGCTTCGACAAGGCCAATCGAACCAGTGTCGAAAGTTACCGCGGCCCGGGGTTGCAGGAAGGGCTCCGGATGCTGGAAATGGTCAGATTGAAGACCGGCCTGCCAACAACAACTGATATTCACGAAGCGACCCAGGCGGCGCCGTGTGCCGAAGTCTGCTCGATTCTGCAGATTCCTGCGTTTCTCGCACGCCAGACGGACCTGATTGTCGCTGCGGCCGATGCCGCTGTGGCGAGAAATATCTGTGTTAACGTAAAGAAGCCACAGTTTGTCGCACCGGAAGATACGATTCACGCTGTCAATAAATGTCGCGCGCGAGGCTTGCGAAACGTGCTGCTTTCGGAGCGAGGTTCATCATTTGGTTATGGTCGCCTGGTCAACGATTTTCGCTGCGTACCGATCATGCAGTCGTTTGGTGTGCCCGTCGTGTACGACGCGACACACAGTGTCCAGCTGCTCGGAGGCGCAACCACCGGCGGGCAGCGCAATATGGTCCCGCCGCTGGCTCGGGCGGCAGTTGCAGTCGGATGCGACGCGGTGTTTCTCGAGACGCATCCTGATCCGGACCACGCCAAAAGTGATGGCCCGAATATGGTCGTTCTGGACCAGTTGGAAACTCTGCTGCATCAACTGACGACCCTGCGTGAGACGGTGCAGGCATTCTGAAATCACGCTCGATGCGTGCAACGCAGGCGACAGGCCACAGTTTATACAGCATGGCCAGAACCCGCTCAGCTCCCACCGCCGAACGGTACGTTTTTCATGTGCGAATGTGCCAGAACGCCGCAATTCTCAGACGGAAGATCAAGTTTCTTTCGTTTGGCACGCAATGTGATGTAACTCTTTGATCGTGAACTCGCAAAATTTTTGCGAGAGTTCCTCATCAGAGAATCCGGAGTTCGAATCAAGGGAGTACGGGTCAATGTCACTTATCAGCACTTTAAAGAATAATGCTGCGTCCAGCGAGATGCTGGATTCGGAGGACCGCCGAGCGACATGGCAACTCCGTTTTCCTCGCGTACGCTGTTATCTGGTAAACGGAGCCCTCATACTTTGGGGAGTCGTGGGCAGCGACGCGATTCGATTACAGGCGGAAGAGACTGCATGGCGGGATTTCGCAGCAGATTCCATTGTGAATCAGATTCAGATTGAATAGGCACATACGCCAGAGTGGTTTGTTTTCTGCCATCCAGGCATTTCTGTGGTCATGCAGGTGGATTCTGCCCACACAGAATTCATACGACGAATGAGATTCATGAACTCCCGCTTCTTCCACTGGATCACGCTGGCGCTGGCGTTCGCAACTGTTGTTGTCGCATTAATCTGTGGATTGGCGATCCAAAAGGGAGCGCAAGCGGAACAAACCAGCAACGACATTTTCCGAAACTATGAACTCCGCGAGAAACTGAAAGACATTTTGTCCTCGGTCAAGGATGCCGAATCGGGAGAACGCGGCTACCTGATTACCGGCAACGAAGACTATCTCGAACCGTATCACGTCGGGATCACGAAAGCCGTGGAAGATCTTGAGGCGGTGCGGATATTTGTGGATGGCGGCGAATTATCTGCAGAGGCGTTCGCGACCCTCAACACGCTGGTCACGGACCGTCGTCGCGAACTGGAAGAAACGATCTCTGTTCGCCGCGATACCAAAGGGGATGCGGGATTTTCGTTGGCGCGAAACGTGATTGAGACAAATCGTGGCCGTACGCTGATGGATCAGCTTCGCGAAACCGTGGCGGTCAATCTGCTCCACCTTGATGAGCGTCTTCAGGTCCTGCATCTGGAAGCCTCAGATTTGAAGGCCAGCCACGCCGTGTTAATCAGTCTTGGGCTCCTTGTAAGTATCGGCACGTTTGTTGCTGCAGCGATTGTCACGAGTCTGGAGCGCCGTCAGCGTGCGCACGCCGTGGAGGCGATGCAGCGCCAACAGGAACGCATGACGGCGATTGTTGATTCCGCGCTGGACGCAGTGATCTCCGTCGATGTTGATGGGCGAGTAGTGATGATGAATCCAATAGCGGAAGATGTTTTTCAGCGACGCGAGCGCGAGATGCTGGGGCAGCCACTGGAACTGTTAATCCCTGAGCGATTTCGTGATGTCCACGCGGGGCATCTGCGGAGTTTTGAAACCGATCGCGTTATTCGAAAACGTGTCATGGATGGCGGTTTGATCTACGGCCTGCGCGCGAATGGGCAGGAGTTTCCAGCGGAAGCGTCGGTGTCGCGGACGATGGTCGAGAGTCGTCCGTTGTTTACGGTCATCCTCAAAGACGTGAGCGAGCGGGAATCAGGCCGTACGCGACTTCGCGAGCAGAATGCAATCCTTGCGCGCATCCGCGATGCGGTACACGTCCGGGATCTGGACGGTCGCGTCCTCTTCTGGAACGAAGGAGCGGAAAAACTCTACGGCTGGTCGGCTCGCGAAGCCGTCGGGCAATTTGCCTTCGCATTGCTGCAAAGTGCCGATGAAGCAGCGGACATCGTCATTCGCGAACTCGTCCTGACGCAGGGGGCATGGCACGGCGAGAGACGCGCGATTACACGCGAGGGCAGGGAACTCTGCGTCGAATCTCGACGTTCCCTGATTGTAGATGATAATCAGCAACCTGTTTCTCAACTGATCATTGACATTGATGTCACCGACGACAAGCGTCGCCAGCAACTGGAGCGAAGATCCCAGCGGCTGGAAAGTATCGGAACGCTGGCCAGCGGAATCGCACATGACCTGAATAACGTTTTAACTCCGATTACGATGGGAGCAAAACTGTTGAAACGTTCCGCTAGCGACGCACAGCGGCTGGAGATCGTGAATTCCATCACCTCCAGCGCCGAGCGGGGGGCTGGTATGATTCGTCAGCTTCTGGCATTTGCCGGCGGGACAGCCGGACCACGCGGAGCAGTCGATGTCAGCGAATTGCTTGAAGAAGCACGTGCGATTCTTGCGCACACGCTGACTAAAACGATTACCGTCCAGATCGAACTCAATGCCGTGTTGTGGCCGGTTCGTGGTGACGCGACCGAGTTGTCTCAGGTCCTGATGAACCTTGCGATTAATGCCCGCGATGCAATGCCCAACGGTGGTCTGCTGATCTTTGCCGCAACGAATCTGGTGGTCGATGAGGCATCGCATGCCGGTGCCAGGGAAGGATTAATCCCGGGACGCTATGTGCAGATTTCAGTGATCGACACGGGTACCGGTATCGCTCCGCACCTGATCGACAATGTTTTCGATCCCTTTTTTACGACCAAAGAGCAGGGTAAAGGAACCGGACTGGGTTTGGCAACATGTATGGGGATTGTGACGAGTCACGGCGGTACAATGTCCGTTGAGAGCGAAGAGAATCACGGTACGCGATTCAACATCGTCCTGCCCGCGGAACAGCAGTCAGCTTCAGAACCGGCATCTCAGTCCGCGATGATCCCTCTGTCAGGCGCTGGCGAAACCGTGTTGCTCGTCGATGACGAAGAGTGCATCCTCAAGATGGCCACCGTGGCTCTGGAAGCCTCAGGCTATCGTGT
>JAGQQS010000404.1 GCA_020426105.1 Planctomycetaceae bacterium | reverse complement strand
CACAAGATGGAGTTTGGCTCAACAGACCAGGGTGGCCTCTCAAACAACATTCATTGACGAATCTATTGACCGGCCGACCGGGCTTGCCATATTCACATGTGAGAGACTGGGCTCATCACAGCGGAGTGTGATGGCTACATAAGCCGTCTCACTCCGCCCAGAGCTGTCTGATCGGCAAACAGCGGATCCGGAGAACGGCCATTGAAATACTCATGCTGAATGATGCTCAGGCACTACGGTTTCGAGTGCCATGACCTTGATGTCCAATACACTTCCGCAACCCGGAATATTCTAGCCGGGCGGAGCTTAACCATCGCCAATGACCGCCTCGCGCCAGACTTCGTAGTTCGTTGCGTGGGCTCGCTGGATTGTATCCAGAACACGTTGAGTGACGAAGAACTGTCGGAATTCATACAACGAAAAGAGATCCCATTCATGCCACGAGTTGCGATTGACGGTGAGTAGCATCTCACCGTTGAAGTTGTGTGTCTTGTCACCACATTCTGGGCATACCTTGATAAGACGGGCCGTTGTGGCCTCGATATCTACGGTCGCGATTGGTAATTCAGTGATTTCCCAAAGTGGTCTTCCGGAATTCTCGTTTTGAATTTCAAAATTGTTCTCGTAAGAGACTTCTCGCACCGTCACAGGAGTCAAATACGGCTCCATGATTTGCTTGAGCCGATCCGACAAGAGAACGCAGTTATTAATTGAGTGCCACGTAAAATCCCCAAGTCGCCCGGCTTTATGCCCTCGCTTTGACATCTCCCAAATCAGTTGCCAAGAAGAATCAGCCTGAATTTGCCACGCACGTCCGCAAGTTGTGCAGGTCGCAAAATCAACGTCGCAGGCTTTCAAATAAGTGGTCGCGAATGAATCATCGTCGTATTCGCCCCCTGTTGGGCCAGACTCTCAGCAGCATCGGCAGCCTTCGCTCCATCTTTCGCAAGCTTACCTGCATCTTTGCCGAATTCTGCACTGTCGACGGTGGCATCGAATATGCGTTTCCATATTTTCTTCCCAGCCTTGCCGGCAGAGTTCGGAACAAGCGGAATCAGGCCCACATAATTCCACGGGTCATGTGGATCCTTGTAGACGTCTCGGGCGGTAATAACCCAATCAAGGGGTTCACAGGCGATTGGTCTGGGTATCTCCGCGATCGTGGTGGTTGTCCAGCCTGAACTCGTCAGGGTGAACGTGTCGTCGTAGTTCCCTCCAGGAATCTCCGCTTCTGGCGTTCCGAACGCCCATTTCGGCGGGTGTCAATCGGCGATCGGCATCCGGATGCGATCACCTCTGACTGAAGACAACGCGGCGATTTCCTGGTCGGCGGTCCGTAAGCGACCTTCTGTCGTCCGATGAGTCATGATCACCAGTCGAGCGACGCCGGATTCATCCAGCACGTCGTCAGTTTCATCCTGTCGTACACTGCTGATACTGATCTCATGACGCCCAAGAATGTCGGCGATATCCGCCAGCACATGGGGTCGGTCTGCGACCGTGAAGCGGAGATAGTAGCGGCGACTGAGTTCTTCCTGAGGCTGCAGCATGACCGGACGCTGATGCTGCAGTCGCAGGATCGATTGAAATGTAATCGCCGCACGGCCGGTCGCATAGTCGACCACATCGGCCAGCACCGCAGAAGCCGTAGGCATCTGGCCCGCGCCAGCTCCGGAAAGTCGCATCAGGCCCACGGCATCGCCTTCGATCGAAATAATATTGTCGGCGCCGCTGGTCATGCCGATCGCACGATTCGCACGGACGAGTGTGGGCTGAACAGAAACTTCCAGTCGTTCTCCGGACAGCCGCGATGTTGCCAGAAGCTTGACGCGGTATCCCAGTTCCGCGGCGACAAGCAGGTCCAGCAATTCGATCTGCTGAATGCCCTGACGCACAATGTCCTCCAGCGGTACCCGGGTGCCGTAAGCCAATTGCGTCAGGATCGACAACTTCTGCGCGGCATCCGTGCCATCCACATCCATTGCCGGATCGGCTTCCGCGTAACCTCGTGCCTGGGCTTCTGCAAGCACTTCGTCATAGGTTTCGCGACGGTCAAACATGCGTGTGAGTATAAAATTGCTGGTGCCGTTCAGGATGGCTTCAATCGAAATGATGCGATTGCCGGTCAGTGCCGTATTGACCGCTGAGATAATTGGGATCCCCCCGGCAACGGCTGCTTCAAAGCAAATTGTGCGTTTGAGTCGTCCTGCCAGTGCAAACAGTTCGGCTCCATGCGCATACAACAGGGCCTTGTTTGCCGTGATCACATCCTTCCCCGCCTGCAGCAAACGCGTCACATCTTCGCGTGCCGGGCTGATCCCACCCACAACGTGGACGACCACATGGATCTGCGGATCATCGACGACCGTTTGGATATCGTCGGAAACAGGAATCGTACCCAGGTCGACATCCCGCTGCTTACCAATGTTCCTGACAACAACCTGCTGCAACCGGAGCGAACGTCCGGTACGCTGGCGCAGTGATTCCTGCGACGCCTGCAGAATCCTGACAACTCCAGTCCCTACCGTGCCGCACCCCACAAGGGCAATGTTCAGATCAGGGCTCTCGGTCATGGTCGTGGTCGTTCCTTAAGGGAGGGGTGTTACTGAAATTGCCCGTTAACAACGATGGCGGAATGCGGTTTCCAGAAGGCGAAAATGTGACACGAAGATTGGGACTGGATGTCACCTTTTTCAATCCAACAGTTGAGCAGACTGGCGACGCCCTTATACTGTGAACCATCGGGCCGATGATTGGAACAAACGCCCGTTTTTTCCTGTGTTTCGAACTATGGCAACGCTTCAACACAATTCTTTGACACAACAACTCCAGATCGGCGCGGTCAGCTACCTGAACTCGCGTCCACTGATAGAGGGCCTGGAGAGTCTGCTGCCTGCTGCGAACCTCGTACTGGATTACCCCAGTCGGCTTGCCGACTCACTGTCTGACGGCAGTCTGGATGTCGCACTGATTCCCTCGATTGAGTATTTCCGCAGTCCCGGCTATGAAGTTGTTTCCGATGCGTGTGTCGCGGCGCGGGGTGAGGTCTTGAGTGTAAAACTTTATTGCCGTGTTCACCCCGGCAGCATTCGGCGTCTGGCACTGGACGACGGTTCCCGAACGAGTGCCGCGTTGACCAAAATTATTTTGGCGGATCGCTACGGTGTGATTCCGGAAACGGAGCCGCTGCGGATGGAGTCCACGACGAAGGATAGTAGTGCTGATGCCGTGCTGCTGATTGGCGACCGGGCGATGCACGATCCTCAGGAAACATTCGTCGAGGTGATGGATCTGGGGCAGGTCTGGTATGACTGGACGGGGCTGCCATTTGTCTTTGCCATGTGGGTCGCGCGACAGGAAGTCGATACTGATGGCATTGACGATGTCCTGTCGCACGCTCGCGACCTGGGACTGGCGCGTGTCGCGGAGATTGCCGCTGAGGAGGCACCTCGACTGGGTCTCACGCAGTCTGTGGCGCACAGCTATCTCACGAAAAATCTGCATTATCATCTGACATCGGCCGAACGCAGTGGATTAAGACTGTTCAGTGAATTGGCCGCTCAGCACAACCTGGTGAAACCTGATGTCAAAATCGTCTTTCGAGATTTCGTCACTGCTTGACAAAGCTGTGGCTGGTGACCGCCTGACGCCCGCAGAGGGCCTGATGCTCCTGCAGTCGCACGACCTGGCGGCAATTGGGGCCGCTGCGAATGCCGTCACGATGCGTCTGCATCCGGAACCGTTTCGCACATACAACATCGATCGCAACATCAACTATACGAACGCCTGCACGGCCGTCTGCGATTTCTGTGCTTTCTATCGCCCGCCCGATCATCCGGAAGTGTACGTCCTGCCGATCGAAACGTTGCTGAAGAAGATTGAGGAAACAGTCGAACTGGGCGGCGATCAGATCCTGCTGCAGGG